>JBBTJH010000295.1:0-9044 GCA_038059555.1 Pseudomonadota bacterium
AGCCGCGTTGCTCGACTGGCCCGATCAGCTGCAACGATTGCGCGCCGACCCTTCGCTTATTGAAACGGCGATTGAAGAATTTTTGCGCTTTGAAAGCTCAAATCAGCTCGGCAATCGCCGCGTCGTCGAGGAAGTCTCGATCGGCGGCGTGACGATGGCGCCCGGAACCTTGGTGACGCTCGGCATCGGCGCCGCCAATCGCGATCCGGCGCAATTTCAAGATCCCGACCGTCTCGATATCGCACGCACGCCAAACAAGCATTTAGCCTTCGGCAGCGGCATTCATGCGTGTGCGGGCATGTCGCTTGCGCGTGTCGAGGGCCGCATCGCCATCGGCCGGCTGATCGAACGGGTTCCCTCGATCAGAAAAACAGGCGCGCCGATGCGCGGCGGCCGCGCGCGCTTTCGCGGGTTTCTTTCATATCCAGTATCATTCGCCTGAACTGCTTCAAGTTTGTGCGCAACTTGTCCTCAATCACGAGAAACCGCTCAATTTCGTGATCCCGCGCCGTAGTCGCACAAACGTCCTAGATATTGCAGTGTGCGCCGGGATCGGCCAATCTGTCCGGCAGGCTCATGAATGCAAGAGATGGAGGGGGAACTTGCGCAAACTCCGACCGCAACGGCGCGACAACTCGTCAAGCGCCAGGGGGCTGCAAGCCGTGGCGGAAATCCTGACCGCCGCGCGCGACGTGCTGATCGAAGAAGGCTATCCGCGCCTCACCATGCGCAATGTCGCCGAACGCGCGAAGATGACCGTCGGCAATCTCTCTTATTATTACGCCAACAAGGAAGATCTCCTTCACGATCTCCTTGAGGCCGTCATTCAAGGCTATGTCGAGGATTTCGACCGCATCGTCGCCAATAAGGAACGCTCGCCGGAAGAACGCCTTCAGGACATGGTTCGCTTCGTCATTGGCGATCTGGCCACCAAAGAGACCACCGGTTTTTTCCCGGCGCTGTGGGCGCTCGCCAATCACGACGACTTCGCCGCCCAGGAAATGTCCAGCCTTTACCAGGTCGAGCGCGAGGCGTTTGCGCCGGTCATCGCGGAATTACGCCCCGATCTGTCGAAAAAGGACCGCGATCTCCTCGCGCTCTTCATTTCCGGGTCGATCGAGGGACAAACGATGTTCATCGGCCACAAGCGGGAAAAGGCGGCCGCGGGCGGCGCGATCGCGAATATCGCAGCCCACAGCTTCACGGCCTTGGTTAAGGGAATAGACGCGGCGACGATTCGCGGGCTTAAAGAGGCGTCAAAGCCGGGGGCCAAAAAACTTGCCTCCTGAAAAGAGGCGGTTTTCAAGGCTTTTTTGTGCCATTCCCAGTTGCACGTCCTGCGTCTTGACGCACCCGCGAAAGGGGGGCAATCTCTGATTTAGGACAAGGGTCCTAGAAGGGGCCTGACGATTTGTTGCGTTGCACAAACCGCAGGAAAAGGGGCTACATGATCTCAAAACGCATTTTGCCGTTTGCACTCGCGGCCTTCGTATCGACCGCCGCCGTCTCAGTCGCGGTCGCCGAACTCCCGGTGGAGCCGACCCCGATGGTTCGCTCCCTCCCGTCCGATTATCCGGACAGTTTCGTCTTCCTGGTCGACGGGAATTTCTGGGGGATGGAGAGCGGCAAGGTCGTCATCGCCGATGTCGGAAGTGAGACCGACAATCATCGCGGCGCTATCGGCGCGGCTCAGTTCGGCTTTTTCGCTGCGGCGAAAACCCGGCCCGAACTTTACGTCGTTGAGACCTTTTATTCGCGCGGCCATCGCGGCGAGCGCACCGACGTCCTGACGATTTACGACAAATCGAGCCTCATGCAGATCGGCGAAGTCGTGCTGCCCGGCGGCAAACGCATGCAGTCGCTCACTGAAAAGGGCGATTTCCAGCTCTCAGCCGACGAGCGGTACGCCTATGTGTTCAATTTCACGCCGGCCTCGTCCGTCACCATCGTCGATCTCGTAAAGCGCAAAATTGTCGGCGACGTTGATACGCCGGGCTGCAACCTCGCTTTCGCGTTAAAAGCGGGAGGCTTCGCCAGCCTTTGCGGCAATGGCGGCGTCGTTTCGACAAAGCTCGACGCCAACGGCAAGGTCACCGGCCAAACCATGAGCGCGCCGTTTCAAGATATCGACAAGGCGCCGATGTTCACGCGCCCGGCGATCGTCGATGGCGTCGGCTATTTCCCAACCTATGACGGACGCATTCAGCCGATCGATTTCAACGGGGCTGAGGCTGTCGTCGGCGAAGCATGGCCGATCGTTGCGGTTCAAACTGACGCCGCGCCGAAAAAGAAAAGCTGGCGCGATCGCATTCCAGGTTTTGGCAAGTCGGATCATGCCGGCGGCGCCACGCTCCCCTCCGGCTGGCAATTGATGTCGAGCGATGATGCAGGGCGCCTTTATGTCCTGATGCGCCGGAACGCGACGTTCAACGACCATGACACCGGCGGCGACGAGGTCTGGGTGATCGATCCCAAATCCCGCGATGTCGTCAACAAGATCAAGCTGCGCGGCGAGAGCCAGCTCATCGAAGTGACCGGCGGCGCCGATCCTTATCTCGTGGCGCTGAACCTCGATATGTCTCTGGATGTGCTGAAAGCGAGCAATGGCCAATTCGTCCGCCGCATCGGCGGTCAGATGACCATGTCGCCGTTCGCGATGATCGCTTACAAATAGAAGGTGCGTTCGGTGTTGATCGATCCGGCGATATCTGCAGCTTTTGGCGTTTGCCTGGCGGCGCTTTTTGCGGCGTCAGCAGCGCACAAGGCGCGTGGGTTCGCCGAATTCGCCGGCGTCGTTCGCAACTATCGCCTCGCGCCGGAAGGCGTCGCCCCTGCGCTGTCTGCGATCGTCATCGCTCTTGAAGCAATGCTCGCGGCGGGATTGCTCTATCCGCCGATGCGCGCGGCTGCGGGCGTAGGCGCTGCAGCGCTGCTGCTCGCCTATGGCGGAGCGATCGCGTTCAATCTCGCGCGCGGCCGCAGGGATATCGACTGCGGATGCACTTTCGGCGGGTCGGGGGAGCGTCTGACCCCCGTTCTCGTCATCAGAAACGCGGGGCTCGCCGTGCTCGCGCTCGCGGTCGCGGCGCCTCAAAGCGTCCGCGCGCTTGGCGCTTTCGACTACGCGTCGATCGCGCTTTTCGCGCTGACGTCTGCGGCGCTCTACGTCGCTTTTGAGAGTTTGCGCGCCAATCACGCGCGGTTTTTTGCAGCGGGGCATATTTGATGATCGGCGCGTTGATCGTCTCTCAGGTTCTGCTCGGCGTCGTCGTTTTGGCGCTCGCGGTCGTTTGCTTCGCCCTCGCGCGGCAGATCGGCGTTCTCCATGAACGGATCGCGCCGGCCGGCGCCCTTTCGGTCAATCAGCGGCTCAAGGTGGGCGACACAGCGCCGCCGCTGTCGCTCACCGCGATCGACGGCCGCGCCATCGTCGTCGGCGACAAGGCGGCGAGCCAGCTCTATTTTTTCCTGTCGCCGGACTGCCCTATCTGCAAGACGCTGCTGCCGATTGTCCGCTCGATCGCTTCGGCCGAGCGCGACTGGCTCACCGTCATTCTCGCGAGCGACGGGGGCGATGTGGACAAGCACCGCGAATTCCAGTCGCGCGAAAAACTGGACGACTTTCCCTATGTGCTCTCCGAAGCGCTCGGCCGGTCGTTCGGCGTCGGCAAACTCCCTTATGCGGTGCTTGTCGATGACGCCGGCAAAATCGCCAGCATGGGTCTCGTCAACAGCCGCGAGCATCTCGAAAGCCTTTTTGAAGCCAAAGAGCGGGGCGTCGCCTCGCTGCAGGAATTCGCCGCGCGGCGTTTGCCGTCGGAGAAACACGAACATCAGCACGACCAGAAACAAAGGATCGGCGCATGAAGGAAATGGACAAACTGAGCGAAGTCATGATGCGCCGTCTTGCGCGAATGAATTCGCGGCGCGGCGTACTTGCGACGATCGGCGGTCTCATCACCGGCGGCGCGATGTTCCCGGTCTTGCCGGTCGCGCGTGCGTCAGGCCCGGCGGCGGGTTCCGGCTATGACGGCGTTGCGCCGCAATCGACCGGCAACCCGATGGATCCAGGCGATCCCGCGAGCTGCGATTACTGGCGCTATTGCGGCATCGACGGCTTTTTGTGCAGCTGCTGCGGCGGCTCGGCGAACTCATGCCCTCCGGGTACGGAGATGTCGCCGATCACTTGGATCGGGACCTGTCTCAACCCGGCCGATAACGTCAATTACATCGTCTCCTACAACGATTGCTGCGGCAAGCCAGCCTGCGGCCGCTGCCTGTGCAATCGGAATGAAGGCGAGCGCCCGATGGTCCGCCCGCAGCTCAATAACGACATCAATTGGTGCCTTGGCACGACGACCGCCGCCTATACGTGTTCGACAGCGGTGATCATCGGCGTTGCGTTGAAGGAAGGGTGAGGATGCGTTCAACAGCGTTGTTTGGGGCGTTGCTGCTGGCGTCAGCGCCAGCCGCAGCGCTTGCGCAAGGCGCGCCGGAAGATCACGGCGCGAAAGTCTATCAGCGTTGCGCCGCCTGCCATCTGCCGAACGGTCAAGGCGTTCCGGGCGCTTTTCCAGCCCTTGCCGGGCGCGTGTCGCAAGCGGCCTCGACCGATGCCGGCCGCGATTATGTGGTGATGGCGGTCGTCGCCGGCCTGATGGGCGAGATTGACGTCGACGGGAAGAAAATTCGCGGCATGATGCCGGCGCAGGCAGGACTTGCCGACGCCGATATCGCGGCTGCGCTGAACCACGCGGCGGCGTTGCAGCCGCCGGGCGCCGCAGCTCCCAAAGTGCGCGCCTTTACGGGCGAAGAAGTCGCCGCGATCAAGGCGCGCTTTGACAAGGCGACGCCAATCTCCGTGCACGCGATCAGAAGCGGCGCATTCCCGGCGGCGGAGACGGCGGCCCAGTGAAAACCCTCATCGCGCTGCTTCTCATGACCGCCGCCGCATCCGCCGAGATGCCGGGCGTTCAGAGCGAGGCGCGCGCGATGATGAACTGGCGCCTCAGCTGTCAGGGATGCCATCTCGCGGATGCGACAGGCAGCGCCAAAGGCGCGCCCAGCATGGCGAACGATGTCGCAAGGTTCCTCGCGGTCGAGGGCGGCAGGCAGTATCTGACGCGCGTCCCGGGTGTTGCAAATGCGGGACTAGGCAACGACCAATTGGCGGAATTGCTGAACTGGACGCTGGAGACATTTGACAAAGACCATCTGCCAGCGGACTTTATCCCCTTCACAACGGAAGAGATGGCGGCGGGCAGGGCGCAACCGCTGGTCAGCGATGCGCCGGTGATGCGTGCGGCGTTGCGACAGAAATTTCCGGCGGAGAAAACTTCCGCCGGCGGGGGCAAGTGACTTAGGGCGACAAAATAACGGGAGGGAATCCATGACTGTATTAAAAACTGCCAGAATTTCGCTGAAAAAATCGGCGCTCTTTTGTGCGTCGGCGATGATCGGGCTGACGTCGGGCGGCGCGGCTTTCGCACAAGGCGTCTTTGACGACGAAGTCATCGTCACCGCGCAAAAGCGGGAAGAAAGCGCGCAGGACGTCGGCATTTCAATCTCGACCTTGTCCGGCGAACAGATGGAATCGCTCGGCTACACCAACGCGCAGGAAGTGACGGCGCTGGCGGCGGGCGTTGCAACGCTTCAGCCGAACGGCGAGGCGAACTACGCGGTCGGCATCAGAGGCGTCGCCAACAACGACTTCACCACCAACGTCGAGAGCCCGGTCGCGATCTATGTCGACGAGACCTACATCTCGCAGATGTCGGGCGCCGGCTTCCTTCTGTTTGACATCGATCGCGTCGAAATCCTTCGCGGGCCGCAAGGGACGCTGTTCGGCCGCAACGCAACCGGCGGTCTAGTGCATTATGTGACGGTTAAACCCAATACCGAAGAGTTCGGCGGTTACGGCAATTTCTCCTATGGCAGCTTCGATCGCTGGAAGGCGCAAGGAGCGGTGAACATGCCGCTCAGCGACACGCTGTCGGCGCGCATTTCGCTCGCGACCCATCAGGGCGGCGGCTATGTGACCAACCGCTTGAACCCGAGCCAGGATCTCAATAACGCGAACGAGTCGGCTGGCCGTATTCAATTGCGGTATCAACCGACCGACAATTTCGATCTCTTGCTGAACGCCCGCTTCGGCAACCAGAATATCCGGACAGGATTTTTCGAATACGCGTCGGCGATCCTGCCGACCGGCGATTACACGCCGGGCGTCCCTAACTCCGACCTTGGCGGCTATGTCGATCTGGACGGCGATGTTTACGCCGGCGATTACGACTTCACCGGCCACAACGAAACCAACACGGAAGGCTACACGGGGCGCTTCGACTGGGATCTCGGCTCCGTAAAGCTCACGAACATCACCGATTATCAAACGGTCAAACGCGACTATATCGAAGACTCGGACGCTTCGCCGGCGAACTACCTGAACTTCTTCCTGACAACCGACGCCAAACAGTTTTCGGAGGAGTTTCGCCTTTCTGGCGGCGCCGACAAACTGAAGTGGGTGCTGGGTCTCTATTATCTTGATATCGGCATCGACGATTCCAACGGCGCCAAAGCGACGGATCTTTTCGGGGCGCTTTTCGGGCCGGCCTCCGTCGCCGGTTTCAACGGCGTCCGCAATCCCTATTCGCTCGATACGAAATCATGGTCGGTTTTCGGTCAGTTTGACTATGCGCTGACGGATACGCTCACCCTTATCGGTGGCGTGCGTTATATCAATGAGAAGAAGGATTATTCCTACGACGACTTCGTGTCGCTGTTCCCGGAGGATATCGGGAGCAGCCTTGATCCGAGGATCGTCGATGTGGCGCCGGCGTTTCCGACTTTCGTCGGCAATCGGCACGACACCAATTTCGCGTCGCGCGCGCAGCTTAATTGGAAAGCGACCGACGGCATCCTCGCCTATGCCAGCTGGAATCGCGGCGTAAAAAGCGGCGGTTTCAACGCGCCGCTGCTGCCGTCGGCGATCTTCATCTCGCCGGCCTTCATGACGTATGATCCGGAAAAACTCGACGCCTATGAAGTCGGCGTGAAGATGGATCTTGGACGCGCCCGCCTCAACGCCTCCACTTATTACTATGACTACAAAAACTGTCAGGCGTTCTCGATCCTCGGGCTCGACACCTTCACCTTGAACGCGGACTGCACCAACAAGGGCTTTGAAGTCGAACTAGAAGGTTCGGCGGCGAAAGGTCTCGACTATCACTTTGGCGTCGGCTTTACGGACGCGGAAGTCACGCATATTCCTGGCGTGACGGATGACGCGACCGTCATCGACAACACCGATCCGTTAAACCCGGTGACGCTGACCCTTCCGGCCTTTATTCCCGGCGGCAAGCAACGCCCGGTACAGACGCCGAAATGGAACCTCAACGGCCTCGTCCGTTACGAATTCCCGGTCGAGGGCGTCGGAAATATTGCTTTCCAAGTTGACGGCCAATATCGCTCTGAACACTTCTTTGCGCTGACAAACGCCCGGGCGTCGAGGCAGGGCGGCTATTTCCTCGGCAACGCCTCCGTCACTTGGATTGCGCCAAGCGAGAAATGGAGCGTGCGCGGCTTTGTTCAGAACGTGTTTGACCGGAACTATATCGTCCAGACCTTCGACCTCTCGGGCAACCTCTCGAATGGCGGGCTCTTCGGCCTTGTCGAGCAATATTACGGGCGCCCGCGGATGTACGGCGTCAATTTGAACGTCGAGTTCTAAACGGGCGAAACGGCTTCTTGTCGTAGATAGCGGGCGGCGTTCGGCGCCGCCCGCGCTTTTGGTGAAAATGACGGCGAAAGAACAAAGCTATGTCTGCGGCGTTTCCGATGCGCCGCTGATCTACAAGACAATCGGGCAAACGCTGGACGAGGCGGTGAGGCGCTACGGCGATCGCCCGGCGCTGATCGTTCGCCACCAGAACGTCCAGATGAGCTACGCCGAATTCGCCTCGGCGGTCGATGATTTCGCGGCGGGCCTGCACGCGCTGGGGCTAAAGCAGGGCGATCGCATCGGCATCTGGTCGCCCAACAACGCCGAATGGGTGATTGCGCAGTTTGCAACGGCAAAGCTCGGCCTCATCCTCGTCAATATAAATCCCGCTTACCGGACGTCCGAGCTTGACTACGTCCTCAACAAGGTCGGCGCGCGCGCGCTGATACTCGCCAGATCGTTCAAGACCAGCGACTACGCCGGCATGGTGCGCTCTCTCGGCGCGGAGAAACTTCCGCTGCTTGAAGAGGCGATTGTCATCAGCGACGCGCCCGTCGATGGATTCCGGCGGTTTTCAGATATCGCCGCGCTCGCGACGGCTGAGCATCGCGCGCGCGTCCGCGAGATCGGCGAGGGGCTCTCGCCCGACGACCCGGTCAACATCCAGTTCACCAGCGGCACGACGGGCTTTCCCAAGGGCGCGACGCTGACGCATGTCAACATCGTCAATAACGGCCGCTTCGTCGGCGCGCGCCAGCGCTTCACGCAGGAAGACCGGCTCTGCATTCCGGTGCCGCTCTATCATTGCTTCGGCATGGTGATGGCGGTGCTCGCCTGCGTCACGCATGGCGCGGCGATGGTGTTTTCAGGGGAAGCCTTTGAGCCCGCAAGCGTCCTCGACGCGATCGAGCGCGAGAAATGCACCGCGCTTTACGGCGTGCCGACGATGTTCATCGCCGAGCTTGACCACCCTTCCTTCAAAGGCCGCGATCTTTCGAGCCTTCGAACCGGGGTGATGGCCGGCGCGCCGTGCCCCGAAGCCGTCATGCGCCGCGTCATCACCGACATGCACATGCGCGACGTGACGATCTGCTACGGCATGACGGAGACGAGCCCCGTCAGTTTCCAGTCGATGCCGGACGATACGCTCGACAAGCGGGTCACGACCGTCGGCGCCATTCACCCCTTTGTCGAAGTGAAAATCGTCGATACGGACGGCAAGATGACGCCGCGCGGGGTGCAGGGCGAATTATTGACGCGCGGCTATTCGGTGATGCGCGGCTATTGGGGCGATGCCGAAAAGACCCGCGAGGCGATCGACGAGGCC
>JBBTJH010000296.1:0-8195 GCA_038059555.1 Pseudomonadota bacterium
ATCAGCGACGCCGCGCCGCCAAGAATAACCAAGGATAAATTCGCCGCCCACCATTCGCCGCGCGCGTCCGCCGCCGTCGGCGGATCGACAACGCCCTTGGCGAAGCCGACGGCGACCGTCATTCCCTCGCCCGGATCGAAGGGCCGCGTCGCCTCGAACACATGCGCGCCGGCTTCAAATCGATAAGAGTAGTACTGATCCTTGTCACCCAGAAAGCCGGTATAGGCGGATGTTTGCACGGCGCCGGCGCCGCCCGGCAAGAAGACGCGCGCGCTGGCGTGCTCGATCGGGAACGCCCAGTAATTGCCGGTCGCGTTCCAGTAGACCTCGTCGTAATCGCCAAAATAGCGAACCTGATTTTTCACCTCATAGGCGATTTCATAGGCATGCGGACCATTGGGCAAAAACTCGTCCGCGTCGCCAATGCGGAGGCGAAAGGCGTTCCCGTCTTTTTCAACCGCATAGGGCTCTTTCTTGCCGTCGCGCTGAACGCTTTTGACATCGTACTCATAGGGCAGCGTCTGCGCGCCTTTCAGATAGGTGCGCGGCAGGTCGCGGAAAATGCCGCGCTGGATCTGATAGTTTTCCGATATAACGGCGATCCGCTCGGTGACGAGAATATCGCCGTCTTTTTCGGCTTCGATCGTCACGTCGAAACTGGTGATGCGTTCTTGCGCGTGCGCCGGCGCGACGGCGATCAGGAAGGCGGCGAGAAGTCCCTGCCAATACCGGCCGTTACGCAAGAAACCCTCCCGTCGCTTCGCGCAGGCCTCCCTTTTCAAGGGAGGTAGAAGAAAGACGCCCCTGCATGAGAGAAAAAATTTCACCATCTCACCCGCCCATTTTTGGAACGGCGCGGTCCGCCTCGGTCGCCTCGAAATAGGCGCGCGGCGTAATGCTAAAGGCGCCTGCAACGAAATTCGACGGCACGCTGCTAACGAGCGTGTTCAATTCGCGCACCGCGCCGTTATAAAACCGCCGCGCCATTTCGATCTTGTCTTCGGTATCGGCTAGGGCGCGTTGCAGATCGAGAAAATTCTGGTTCGCTTTGAGGTCCGGATAGTTTTCCGCAAGCGCGATGACGCGGTTGACGGGCCGAGAGAGCGCGCTTTCCGCCGCGCCGCGCAAGGAAGGATCGTCGCCCGCTGCTGCGGCCGCGCTGCGCTTTTCGGCGATTTCTTCAAACAGCGCGCGCTCATGCGCGGCGTAGCCTTTGACCGTCGCCACCAGTTGCGGGATGAGATCGGCGCGCCGTTTCAGCTGCACGTCGATATCGGCCCAACCATTGTCGGTCATCTGCCGCTTCTGGACGAGCTGATTGAAGAGGGCGGCAACGCCAATGGCGATCGCAACGACGACCGCGATAAAAATGCCTGCTGCGGACAAACGCGCCTCCCGCTCTGGTCGCCGTCAGCTTGCGCGCGTTCGCGCCTGCGTTCAACCAAGCGGTCTTACGGGAAGAAGAGCAGTTTCACCGCCATCGCCGCCAATACGGCGATCAACGCGCGCTTGATGAATTTCTCGCCCTTTTTGATGGTCGCGTGCGCGCCCATCCAGCCGCCGACCGCCGTGCCGAGCGCGAGCGCCGCCCCCGCCTCCCACACGATCTCGACTTTGGACGCGAAGACGGCGAAGGCGACGGACGTAAAGACCAGCGCGATGAAGACCTTGTGCATGTTGACGCGCACAAGGTCCAACCCCATGACGCGATAAAGGATCGGCATCAGCAAAAATCCGACGCCGATCTGGATGAGCCCGCCCCAGAACCCGGCGCCGATCATCAGCCCATGTCCAAGGACGAGGTTTTTCGCTTTGGCCGACGCATCGGCGCGCGGCTTTGACTTGTCCTCGCCGGTCGCCATCAAGACCATCACCGCGATCATCACCGCCGCGACCGTGCGGTTGAACCAGACGCCGTCCAGCGAGACGCCGATCCGCGCGCCGAAATAAGCGCCGATCGACGCCGCGACCGAGAGCGTCGCCGACAGGCGAAAATCCGAAAAGCCTTGCGACCGGAACGCGGCGATGGCGCTGATCGACTGTGCGATGATCGAGAGCCGGTTGGTGCCGTTGGCGACGGGACCTGGAAGCCCCATGAACACCATCACCGGCACCGTCAGCAGCGACCCGCCGCCCGCGATCACATTGATCCATCCGGAGGCAAAGCCCGCGACGGCGAGAAGTGCAAGGTCGAGATGGGTCAAGCGCCGCCCTTTGAGCCGGTCATCCCCCGGCGAGACCGGAGAAGAGCCCAGCCTTCCTAATAGATTCCCGAACCTGCGGAAATGCGCCGCTTGAAGGCGCGCCCGCCGCGCGAAGTTAACAGGCGCCGCCAATCCGGCGGGGCCGGTTAGTCAATTAACAACAGTTTGAAAATAGGCTCCGGGTTAACGTTAAAGGGATCGAACATTTAGTGCGCGCTGTTTTCGTCATCGTTGTTTTTCTCAGCCTTATCGCCTGCGGGCCGGAGAAGAAGGCTCCGCCGCCTTACGCGCGCCCTTCCTCTGACGACATTTTGCGCGCCGCGAAAAGCGAGGAGAAGACCGCCGCCAAGATGCAGGCGAAAGCCAAGGCGGCAGCAGCCGCGAAAGCAAAAGCCGAGGGAGAAGTCGTCGAGAAGGCGCCGCCTCTGACGTCAAAGGATATCGCCGCCCGAAAAAGAAGCGCCCTGAAAAGCAGCGTCGCGTCGGTGACGTTCTCCTTGTGCGGCTGGGCGCCGGCAAAACGCGACAGCTTTGCCGGCTACGCCAAGAGCCAGCCGCTGCCGCCTGCCGGCTATTATTGCGATGCGGATATCGTGACTGGGACCAAAAGCCACAAGAAACGCCGCGTTTTCATGTTCAAAACCGAAGGCAAGTGGCGGCTGTTTCCGGTCGACAAGAAATATTCGTCGAAGCTTAAAAACTTCACGACGATCGACCCGGCGGAACTCGCCGCTTTTGAAGCGGCCGAAGAAGCCAAGAAGTCCAAGGGCAAGAAGAAAAAATCCGCAAAGGCGTAGAGCCTCAGGCGTGATTTAAGTATCGCTCCCGATGCCCAGCCAGCAGGGTTGGCGCGCGTCACCTGCGAAAATCCGGTTTTGACTTTCGCGCAAGGCGCTCTAGCGCTTCGCCGCCAGCGCCCAGAGCGCGACGCCAGCAAGCGCGACAATCGCAAACGACGCGACCGCCTTCAGCAGCTCGGCCGAGAGCCCCGCCCACAAGGCCGTCACCCCGGCGCCGGCGAGCACGATCACTCCGAAAAACATCATCCAGCGCACAGGTCCCGCCATCGACTGCTCCCTTGTTCAGCAAACGGAGTTTAGCACGAAGCAGGCGCCCAGTCAGTAAACGCCGCTCACAAAAATCGCGCCTTCGTGGCGGCGTCCGGCGAGAGGCATGCGTCGCGCCGGCCGAACCAGTTGAAGCGGTTTTTCTGGATGACGTCATAGAGAGCGTCGCCGACGGCTTCCGGGATGATATGGCCCGCAAAGCCGAGCCAGGACCACGGCGCCGGCATCAGCTTCGCCGCTTCGAGCCAGCCGCGGTATCGCAGATACGAAACGCCGTCTTTCAGCACCATGAACGTATCGAACCGATCCGGGTTGAGCCCGTAATGCGCATAGAGAGCGCGCGCGAGCGGCGCCTGCACGGCGATGAAGCGGGTCGTTCCCTTTGGGTCGCGTTTCAACATCCATTGGACGCCCGACGAACACAGCACGCAAAACCCGTCGAAGATGAGCAGCGGCGCCGTGCCGTCGAACGCCGGAACGGATGGGTCGGTGCGATAGGAATAGCCTCGCTCTTGCGGCGTCAACCTTTCATCCCCCATCGCACTGATCTTGGCATCGACTACTCTTTTCTTCAGCGAGCGAAAATTAGCACAAGACAAGGCGCGCGGTCTCTAATCGCTGCTCACAAAACGCGCTCTCACTGCGCTGGGGCGGCTTTGTCGCGGGGCGGAGGGGACGCCGCTTGTTGCCGCACCCGCTTCAACAACCACGATTTCAGGTTTTGCAAATCCTGCTGGCGCTCCCGTGCGAGGGGCGTCGCGATGATGTAGCTTTGACCGAGCGGCAAGGCGTGCGGCGAGGCCGCCAGCAGTGCGCCGCGCCCGGCCGCCTGCCGCGCCATCAGTCTTTGGCCGAGAGCGATCCCGACGCCATGTTCGGCGAGGTGCAGCGCCGCCCGTGAGGCGTCGACATCGTGCCCCTTGCCCATGTCGATGCGCACCGATGGCGCGTAGGCGTGAAACCAGTCGCGCCAGGTGGCGTTGGAGGCGAAACTCGCGCCCCATTGCGTATGGATGAGCTGCCCCGCGAGCGCGGGGGTGAAATTGATCCGCCCGCCGTGCTGCGCCAGAAACGACGGCGAGCAATAGGGCTGCACGTCATCGCGCCAGAATTCCTCCTGCACGAGATCTTCATCCGGCAGGCGGCCATAACCGAGGCGAATGTCAAAGTTCTTATGGTCGGCGCTTTCTTCAATCGAGAGCGCGAGACGGATGCGGGGGTTCTCAGCCAGGAAGCCGGGGAGTTCCGGCAGCAGCCAGCATTCCGCCAGCGACGGCACCACGCTGAGGCGCAGCTTTCGCGGCGCGGCGCCGCGCGACAGCCGCGCGACCGCTTCACTCAACTCAGTGAAGGCGGGCGATGCCGCTCCGAAGAGCGACTTGCCGGCGTCCGTCAACACGATGCGGTTGTTAAAACGCTGAAACAGCGTCTTGCCGAGATGGGCTTCGAGCTTGCGCACCAACTGGCTGACGGCTGCGGGCGTCACGCCCAGTTCGGCGCCCGCCTTGACGAAACTGCCATGGCGGCCCGCCGCTTCAAAAGCCTTCAGGGAATTCAGCGGGGGAAGCGGCGCCGGCATAGCTTGCCTTAGTTTTTCTAGCTCAGAATAACATAATCTCGTTTGGTGCAAAACAAAATCCAATGCAGTCTCCCTGACTGCCTCTCTGGAGCCTTCCCCATGCACGATATTCTCGATCTCGACCGTTACCCGCTCGACCGGCCCGGCTCGCCGGAATGGCTGGCGCTCGTAGAGCGCTGCAAGGCGGATCTCGCCCGGGACGGCATGTTCAATCTCGACGATCTGATGCGCCCCGGCGCGATTGACCGCTGCCTCGACGAGGTGAAGCCCGTCATCGAGACGCTCTCGTTCACGCACACGCGGGAGCACAACATCTATTTCATGAAAACCATTCCGGGCCTCTCCGAAGATCACCCGGCGCTGACCAAAACGAAGACCATCAACCACACCGTGTGCGCGGACCAGATACCCCAGAGCATCGTCATTCAGGTCTACGAATGGGCGCCGTTGATCGTCTTCCTCGCAGCGACGATGGACATGGTGGCGCTTTATCCCATGCGCGACTGGCTCGCCCGCGCCAATGTCATCACCTATCGCGAGGGCGAGGCGCTGAACTGGCACTTCGACCGCAGCGAGTTTACGACGACGCTGTTATTGCAGGCGCCAAATGCTGGCGGGGAATTTGTGTATCGCTCGGACCTGCGCACCCTTGATGATCCAAATTACGACGGCGTTGCGAAGTTGCTGCGCGGGGAAGACCGGGATGTCAAAACCATGGCGGTCTCGCCCGGGACGCTCAATGTCTTCCGCGGCCGCAACACTGCGCACAAGGTCACCCCGGTGAAAGGCGATCGCGATCGCATCATTTCAATCTTCACCTATTATGAAAAACCGGGCGCAATGTTCACGCGCGAAGAACAACTCGGGTTTTACGGCAGAACGACCTGACGCGGCGGGTTTAGTCTTCGCGCGCCGGGCGCACCCTACCCCCGCATCCCCGCCGCGATCGCGACCAGAAACGCAACCTCGATCAATACCGTCAGCGGGACGCGCACGCCGAGATACCAAGCAGGCGCGCCGTCGCCGCGGCGCGTTGCGCTGAGATCGTCAACGAGCAGCGCGAGCATCAACGCCATGATGACAAGCATTTTCAGCGGGGCGCCTCCCGGCGCGAACAGCGGCAGCGCAGCGAGCATCGGCAATCCGGCGCCCAAAAGCGCGCGCGCCGTCGGCCCTGCCGGCTTCATCACCGCAACGCCCCAGCGAACGCCGCCGAAGAAAATGAGAAGCGCCGCGCCGTAAAGAACAAGGAACGCCTCGGCGCCGCTGGCAGGATACGCGATCATCCCAAGCGCGGCCGCGAGCAAGGGCGCAGCGCCAAGATACGCAAGAAAGCTCGCAGCGCCGGTCATCGGGGTTGCAAGGGCGTCAGTTGCTCGCGCTAGCTGAGGACCAGAAGCATCGCGGCGCGGCTGACGGCGGTTCAGTTCAAGGATTTCTGCATAAGCCATATTTGCCTCCTTGTTTTAAACGTGACCCCTCACCCGCATCGCTACGCGATGCTGGCCTCTCCCAAGGGAGAGGCGAAGAAAGGGCGCCCGCCTCTCCCTTGGGAGAGGCCAGCGAGCGCGAAGCGCGAGCGGGTGAGGGTTTCACTGTCATTGCGATTTCTTCTTCATAAACGGCCCCAGCAAATCGACCGCCTTCGATCCGAGTTTGATGAGCGGCAGCAATTGCGATTTCGGGACGCGGTTCATCTGCTCGTACCACTCGTTCAAAAGATCGATGAGCGCCTTCATCTCGGTGAGGCGCTTGACGGCGACCGGGCAAGCGGCGGGGTCCGCTTTGGCTTCATCGAGAAAGATGCGCAAATCCTCAGCGGCCGGATCGATCTCGCGCGCTTTCCGGATCGCGACGATTTTCGACGCCATTTCCCAGACATCGCCTTCGGCCTCGAAAAAGTCGCGGCGGTCTCCGCGCAAGGGCACGCGGCGCACCAGACCCCAATTCGTTAGGTCACGGATCGATGTTGAAACATTGGAGCGCGCGATCCTCAGCGCGTCGGCGATTTCCTCGGCGTTCATCGGCCGGCCGGCGACGAAGAGGAGCGCGTGGATCTGCGCGACCGAGCGGTTGACGCCCCACGTCGCGCCCATATCGCCCCAATGCAGGATGAACCGCTCGATCGCGGGGGTGAGCACAACGGGTGTTTCGGTAATTTCTGTCATGACAGAAATATCGGAAGAAACAGGATGAAGCGCAAGGGCCAGGATGCCGCACTTCCTTTACCTCCCTTGATCCTTCGAGACGCCGCTTCGCGGCTCCTCAGAATGAGGGGGAAGCCTGCGCAAAGCGACAGGAGGGTTTCTTCTTTCTCTCAGAGCGAACCCTCCCTTTCGCGCCAGAACGCCTTTGCTTCGCAAAGCCGTGCGCGAAAGCCCTCCCTTTTCAAGGGAGGGAGGAAGGAAGAGCGCTCTTTCTTTACCTCCCTTGAAAAGGGAGGCCTGCGCGAAGCGACGGGAGGGTTTCTTCTCTATCTCCGACAGCGCTGAACCCATTAAGTCAGCCAATCCCCTTTCGCATCATGGTTAAGGAATCCTTCCCACGTTCAATAACTTCCCACTTGACTTTTACCCGTGGGAGTGCTAGCATTATCAAAGTTTCGTGGGATATGTCCAAATGCCGACTATTGATGAGCTGATGAAAAGGGCGGAAATACTGGCCGAACGGGAGAACCTCTCGCTGTCGACCATTTCCCGCAAGCTGCTCAATGATGGGAAGGGCCTCGCGCGCCTGAAGGCCGGCGGCCAGCTGACCTTGAAGACCATGGACGCCGCGGTGACGCGACTTGCCGCGCTGGAGCGCGGGGGCGATCCCGACGAGCGGCGCCTCCCCGACGATCTTGAGCGCAAATTCGTCGCGCCGCCGACGCGCGGCGAATACGGACGCGCGCCCGCCGCGCAGACGATGTCGCATCTCGACCGGCTCGAGGCCGAAGCCATTCACATCATGCGCGAGGTCGCGGCCGAATCTGAAAACCCGGTCATGCTCTATTCGATCGGCAAGGACAGCTCCGTGATGCTGCATCTTGCGGCGAAAGCGTTTTATCCCTCGCGCCCGCCCTTCCCGCTGATGCATGTCGACACGACGTGGAAGTTCAAGGACATGTACGCCCATCGCGACCGCATCGCGAAGGAGCTCGGCTTCGATCTCTTCGTCCACGTCAACGAAGACGGGCTGAAACAGGGCATCGGTCCCTTTACGCACGGCTCGGCGATCCATACCGACGTCATGAAGACGCAAGGGCTGAAACAGGCGCTCGACAAATACAAATTCGACGTCGCCTTCGGCGGCGCGCGCCGCGACGAAGAAAAATCGCGCTCCAAGGAGCGCATCTTTTCGTTT
>JBBTJH010000297.1:0-3923 GCA_038059555.1 Pseudomonadota bacterium
CAAGGCCATCGGCGATCGCCGTCTTGCCGACTCCCGGCTCGCCGATGAGCACAGGATTGTTTTTCGTGCGGCGCGAGAGCACCTGCATCGTGCGGCGGATTTCCTCGTCGCGCCCGATCACGGGATCGAGCTTTCCGGCGCGCGCCGCTTCCGTCAGATCGCGCGCATATTTTTTCAGCGCGTCGTAGCTTTGTTAAGCAGATGCTGAATCAGCCGTCCGACCTTTTCTGAGATTATTGATCGCTGCGTTGATAGATTGCGCCGTCGCCCCGGCGTTTTTGAGGATTTTCGCGCTTTCCGCATCCGCCGCCAAAGCGAGCGCGACGAGAAGGCGCTCGGCGCTGACGAATGAATCGCCCGCTTTTTTAGACTGCTCTTCCGCGGAAGAAAAAACCCGCGCCAGCGACGGCGCGAGATAAATCTGGCCCGATCCGCCCTCAACCTTCGGCAATTTTGCGAGCGCGGCTTCGGCCCCTGCGTGCGCGGCTTCGGGTTTGGCGCCGGCCGAGCGCAAAAGATTGGCGGCAAGACCTTCCGGGTCGTCGAGGAGGCCTTTCAGGAGGTGTTCGGGGGTAAACTGCTGATGGCCGTCCCGGAGGGCTATTCCTTGCGCGGCCTGAATGAGACCGCAGGCGCGGTCGGTGTAATTCTCAAATTGCATTGTCTGACCTTCTCAAGCGTCATCAAATCGGACGCCCCCGAAGGCGACGCCCCGTTGGGCTTGAGATAGGCGCTCCCGGGGCGCGAACAAGGGGCCATGGAACACAAAAAGGCCCGGCTGACGCCGGGCCTTTGAAAGAGCGTCCCCGAAGGGCGTGCGACAAAATACGAAGCCTGCGCACCACGCTGAGCCGCGCGTGCGGAGTTTTCGTCAGAAGGCTTCCCGGCAAGGGTTAATGATGGCCGTCCTTGTGCGCGTCTTCATCCATGCCGGCATGCTCTTTCATCATCTCCTCATGCATGGCGTGATGATGCGCTTTCACTTCATCGAATGACGCGGCGCCGTCATCGCCCGCCATGGAGGCGAAGTCTTTCTTGGCCTTTGCGGTCACGAACTCAACGAGTTCCTGCTCGGTGATTTTACCGTCGGCGTTGGCGTCCACCGCCTTGAAGTGGGCGTCCATCTTGGCGTTCATCGCCGCCTCGTCCATCGCCATGCAGCCCATGGCTTTATCGTCCGCTTTCTTTTCGCCTGCGAAAGCGGCTGACGCCGCGACGAGTGCGGCGACGGCGAGTGCTGTTGCGTATTTCATGGTTTCAACCTCGTTTTGGGCCGATAGTCCCTGCAAGGGTCTTGTCGGCGGGTGAGAGCCTGAAAATTATAGGCCTCCCATATTGCCGAACGATTGGTCAGATCAGCGCAGGGCCTCAAAGCGCGCCGAGACTGACCATAGCGCCGCCGTCGATGACGATCTGCTGGCCGGTCATCCAGCGCCCGGCGGGGGAAGCGAGGAAAACTGCGGCGCCGGCGATCTCGTCCGGTTCGCCGAAACGGCGCAACGGCAGCGATTTTGAGATCATCGCCTCAACCTTCGGGTCCTTCCACAAGGCTTCCGCGAAATAGGTTTTGACGATCCCCGGACAGATGCAATTGGCGCGAATGTTCATCGGCCCGCATTCAACCGCGAGATTGCGCGCGAGCTGCAAATCGGCCGCCTTCGAAATGTTATAGGCGCCGATCGCATTGCTGCCGACAAAAGCGCCGATCGACGAGATGATGATGATCGACCCGTCCCGGCGTTCCTTCATCTGCGGCAGCACAAGCTGCAAGAGCCAGTGCGTCGCTTTCACATTGGCCGTCATGATCTTGTCGAACTGCTCGTCGGTGATTCCTTCCGACGGACCGTAATAGGGATTGACGGCGGCGTTCGAGACGAGAATGTCGATCTTGCCGAGCGTCGCATTGGCGAAATCGGTCAGAGCTTTCAAGTCTTCCTTGCGCGTGATGTTGCACGCGGCCGCGTGCGCCGCCTTGCGGCCCAAACCTCCGTTGATCGAGGCGGCAACTTCCTCGCAGGCGTCGATTTTCCGGCTTGAGACGACAACGTTCGCGCCGTGCTCGGCAAGGCGCCGCGCAATCGCCTCGCCGATGCCGCGCGAGGCGCCGGTGACGACAGCGGATTTGCCCGTGAGATCGAAAAGCGAAGCGGCCGTCATAAGGTTCTCCCATCAATTCGGGGACGACTGGTTTGGCGCGCCTTTGCGCGCGAAACCGGTTTCCACTTTCGCGCCCGGCGCGCTATGACGATGGCAAAAGCAGGCGCAATAAAGCAGCGCAGCGAGATTTAGCCGGCGGTCACAGGCTCTACGTCTTCGGCCGCGGCCTCGTCCGTTCCGCCTTCTTCGCGCGGGCGGCGTGGGCGTCGCCGGCGACGGCGGCTTTCATTATCGCCGCCTTGCGGGCGCGGGTCAGGCGCTTGCTGTTGTTCGGGCGAGGAGCCTTCGGCTGCGCCGTTGGCGCCCGCATCGATTGTCTGGATGCCGGCGCTTTCGGCGTCGCGCTCTTCCGGCTCATACTGCGACTGGGGCTGGCGATTGTCGCGCTGGTCGCGTTGATCGCGCTCGCCGCCGACTGACGGCTGGTCGTTTTCGTAATCGCCATCGCCTGCCGACTGATCGGAAGGCGCCGCCTGCGGGCCCTGGACCGCGCGCAGGACGCGGAAATAGTGCTCTGCGTGCTGAAGGTAGTTTTCAGCTTTCACACGGTCGCCGCTTGACGTCGCGTCGCGCGCGAGGGCGAGATATTTATCGTAAATCTGCTGCGCAGTGCCGCGGATGCGGACATCCGGCCCATTTGAATCAAGCGCGCGATTAGGGTTGACGCCCTGACGGCGGCGCTGATGATTGTGGTTGTTGTTATTGTTGTTGCGCCCGCGTTTGTTGAAATGATTATTCATGTGTGTCGCTTTTTAGCCTGCTTTTTGAAAATGACGGCTGTCGCCGTTTTTTGCCGCGCAACGCCCATAGCTTGCGGATCAGTGTTCCGCCGCCGGCGCGTTGGTAAAGATTTGTTGTTCGCTTCGCACCCCGCAGCGCTTATGCTGCAAATCGGCTGTAGTCACTTGTAAAGCCGTCTCTTTGGAATTTCCGGGAGCCGTGCGCCGCAAATTGCCTTGCGCCAAACCCCTCAAAGCGCAGTCTACCGACCGCCGCTTACGATTCAGTATCTATAGCCCCGCCGGCCCAAGGTCAATAACCAGCGCCCGGGGCCGCCCTTCAAGGTCGTTTTCGACGGTTATGTGCGCCCGAGGAAACGCCGCTCTTGCGATTTCATTAACCTGACCCGCCTGACCCGCCCCGAACTCAAGGACCATGAGCCCCCCGGCGGCGAGCCGCCCCGGCGCCGCCTTCACGATATCACGATAGGCGGCAAGGCCGTCTTCCCCGGCAAAGAGCGCGAGCGGGCTTTCATAATCGCGCACTTCACGCGGCAAGCTGTCACGGTCGACAGTCCTGATATAGGGGGGATTTGAAACGATGACGTCGAACGCTTCGCCAATGCTCTCGAACCAGTCGCCTTTCTTTGCGTGCGCTCGCCCGGAAAACCCGAGATTAGTCAGGTTCCTCGCTGTCACGGCGACGGCTTCGGGATTGATATCGACGCCCAGTCCCGTCGCGCGCGGAAACTCGCTCAAGAGCGCGCAGAGCAGAGCGCCGGAGCCGCAGCCAAGATCGGCAATCCGCAGCGCTTCGTCGCGGCGACGCCGCCGGGCGACCGCTTCGATCAACGTCTCGCTGTCCGCGCGGGGAACAAGGATCCCCGGCGCGAGATCAAATTCGAGAGACCAGAACTCCCGCCGCCCGACGATATAGGCGACGGGTTCTTCATCTGCCCGGCGCGACACCATAACAGCGAAACGCTTGCACTCCCTTTCGCTCGCGAAGCGCGAGCCTTCCGCAATCAGCGCGGCGTCATCGAGCGC
>JBBTJH010000298.1:0-458 GCA_038059555.1 Pseudomonadota bacterium
CTCGAAACAGGCGATCAATCCGGGGCCGAATTTTGGCGCTTACGGCCTGCCCAAGGCTGCGAGCCTTTTTCTGGTCCGGCAATATGCGATCGAGTGCGGCCGCGACGGCATTCGCGCCAACGCCGTCAACGCAGACAAGATCAAGAGCGGGCTTTTGACCGACGATTTTGTCGAAGCGCGCGCCAAATCGCGCGGGATAAGCGTCGACGACTACATGCGCGGCAATCTGCTCGGCGTCGAAGTGACCGCCGAGGACGTGGCGCAGGCTTTCCTCCATCACGCCTTGTCGCTGAAGACGACCGGCGACGTCACCACGGTCGACGGCGGCAACCCGGCGGCGATGTTGCGGTGAGGGTTAAGCGCCGCGCCGCTCAGGATAGAGCGACAACAGCCCTTCCTCGCTCGCCGGCGCGACGCCGCGCTCGGTGATGAGGCCGGTGACGAGGCGCGCGGGCGTC
>JBBTJH010000298.1:468-6100 GCA_038059555.1 Pseudomonadota bacterium
GGGGCCGTACGGCGAGCGGAGGGCGCCCTCCTCGGTGACGATCGCGGTGACGAGGCGCGCGGGCGTCACATCGAAAGCGTAATTTGCAACCGGGGATCCCGCCGCCACGATCTCGACGGTTGCAACCTCGCCGCTGGAAAGCCGCCCGGTCATCGAGGTCACTTCCTCCGCGCCGCGTTGTTCAATCGGAATATCGCGAACGCCGTCGCGGATCGACCAGTCAATCGTCGTATGCGGCAGCGCGACGTAAAACGGCACGCCGTTATCGAAGGCGGCGAGCGCTTTTAAATAGGTGCCGATCTTGTTCGCGACGTCACCATTGCGAGCGGTTCTGTCGGTGCCGACAATGCAGAGATCGACCAGGCCTTTCTGCATCAAATGGCCGCCCGCATTATCCACTATCACCGTGTGCGGTACGCCGTGCGCGCCAAGTTCAAAGGCCGTCAACGAGGCGCCTTGGTTGCGGGGGCGCGTCTCATCGACCCAGACATGAATGTCGAGGCCTTTGTCATGCGCCATATAGATAGGCGCGGTCGCCGTGCCGAGATCGACCGTCGCCAGCCAGCCGGCATTGCAATGCGTCAAAATATTAACGGGACCTGCTTTGCGCTTGGCGATTTCCTCGATCAGCGCCAGCCCGTGCCGGCCGATGCCGCGGCTGATTTCGATATCCTCAGCGCAGATCTCTTCAGCGCGTGTGAGCGCCGCGCGCGCGCGTGCGGCAGGCGGCGCGCCTTCAACGGCGGCGTTCAATTCGCTGATCGCCCAGGCAAGATTGACCGCGGTCGGACGCGTTCGGGCGAGCCGCGCGCCGGCGCGGCGCAAACCCTCGTCAGACGGGTCCTCGCGAAGGCCAAGATACATTCCATAAGCAGCGGCCGCGCCAATGCAGGGCGCGCCTCTGACCTGCATCGTTTCAATGGCGCGAGCGGCCGCCTCAAGGCTTTCAAGCCGCACGATTTCAAGCGCGAACGGCAAGCGCGTCTGATCGATGATCATGACGGCCTCATGATCATTCGCCGTCCAGACTGTCTGAAATGATTTGCCGCCGATTTTCATCGCTCGCCCATGCCGTTTTGCGCGTCACGGTGGCGCAAACAGCAGTCGTTCGCAAGCAGCAGGCGGGCGAATGGCTTTAAAGCCGGTCGGCGCGCGGTTTTTAAAAGCGTGTGCGCTCTAGTAAAGGCCAGGCGCCAGCCGGAAGCGGACCTTGCTCTTGAACGCCTGATAGCCCGCATCCTCGGAGAGCAGCTGCTCTTCAAACTCGATCCTGAAGAGAAGGCATGTCCAGCACACTACATAAACGGCGGCGTTCCAGAGCGTCGGCGCGAGCAATAAAAATCCGACATGCGAGATCATGTAGCCAAGATACATCGGATGGCGCACGAAGCGGTAAGCGCCGCCGGTCTTGACGCCGCGATTGGCCGGAACAATCCCGAAACTGCGACGCAGGCTGAATTTCGCGGTGACCTGTATCGCCATGCCGCCGAGGAGCAGCAAGACGCCGGGAGCAAGAAACGCCGGCTCGGCGGTTTTCACGACCAGCAGCGGCGCAGCCGTCCCGATAATCGCGGCGAGCCAATCTTGCGGCCGCAGCGAGATGTCGCTGGAGGCTCTGCGTATGATCAGGAAGAAAACGATGACGCCTTCCGATAACAAGAGCAGCGCCGGCGCAAGCTGATTGGCGGCTAAGTCTTCCGGCCAGAAGCGCGCGACGAGCGATCCGTAGAGCAGCAGCGCCGCCGCTTGCTCGAACCGGTCAAGCACAGCGGTCGTTGAAACCCTCACAAGCGTACCCGCCATTTTCATCCCGCCGCCATTTGCTGCGCAGCCGCAACGAACCCAAGCGCGATCGCAACGCCATAAGGAACCGGAGTTTTCAACGCGCTTTTGAGCGATTGGTCGCTGCGGCCTTCCGCGCTCCACCCGCGCAGCGTGCGAACAAGCAACAAGCCAAGCGCCAGAGCGACGCCGGCAAGCGAGACTAAAAGACTGACCGGCAACAACGCTCCGGCGGTGAACCAGGTCGCTGCGGCGGCGAAGAGCTTGCCGTCGCCCGCGCCCATCAGGCCGAACGCATAAAAAGCATAGCCGACGCCAAGGCCGATCAGACCGGAAAGCGCCGCAGTTTGGTAATCCACCGCCGCCGCCTTGCCGGCGAACAAGGCGAGCGCTGAGGAAGCCGCGATCAGCACCGGCAACGCGTTTGGAATTTTTAGAGACCGGATGTCGCTGAACGCCGCCGCCACGAGCAGTGCGTATAAAAGCCAGCGCCAGTTTTCAACCGTTTCAATCACCGGCGCGCGTTCCTTACTCGGTCAGCAGGGAAAGGTTGCTATACGCTTTGGCGTAAAAATGCGGGCTTTCCTCAAGCGCGAGCGCCAAGAGACGGCGCGCTTCGGTCTTGTCGCCGCGCGTTGCAGCCGCAACGCCGGCGTTGTTCAAGGCGGCGGCGCGGCGGTCGTCCGGTAGGGCGCGGATCGATGTCGCATAGTCGCCGTCAAGCGCATAAGCGAGGCGAAGATTGGCTTCAGCGGATTCGCGCGCGCCGTCAATTTCAAGCGCGCGCTTGAAGGCCGCGATCGCCTCTGGGCGTCTTTCCGCCTTCAAGAGCGCAACGCCGAGATTGTTGAGGGCGGCGCCGTCGGACGGGTTAAGATCTGAGGCCGTTGTGAACGCTGCTTGCGCTGCGTCTGCGAGGCCCTGGTAATCGGCCGCGACGCCGTAAGCGTTAAAGGCGCGCCAGAGAGAGGGGTCGAGCGCTATCGCCGATTGCAGCACGGTCGCAGCTTCCTCGTACCGGCCAAGCTTCACCAGTGCGACGCCGCGCCCTTGCAGTGCGACCGCGCCGCCGTCGTTTTCCGCCGCGAGCGTGAAGAGCTTTGCAGCGTCCTCGCTCTTGCCAGTCGAGAGCAGGCATTCGCCCGCTGAAATCTGTCTGGGCCCGAGCGTTGCGTCAGCGGCGGCTTCGTCGAGAAGCCCGGCCTTTTTGGCGCAGTCGTTGGAATTGAACGCCGCCATTTGCGAGGTTGACGATTCCGATGCGCGGCTTTGCGCGGAGGTCTCGTCCATTTGCGTCAGGATGCTTTTGGGATCGTCCCATTTCCGGTCGAAATCCGCGGTCATCGACTTCACCGTCGCGCAGCCGTTCGCCGCGAAGCAAAACGCCGCAGTCGCCGCGAGTTTTCCGGCGCGCGTCAGAGCGAATGAAGCAAAACCGGATGCGCTGATAACCATGAGTTCGTTCCCCTTACAACGTGATGCCCGACAGGGCCCGGAAAATCCGGATCGCGAGCGGCGTCATGATGACGGAGAACAGAGCGGGGAAGATCAACATGACCAGCGGAACCGCCATCTTCACCGGCAATTCGGCCGCCTTTTGTTCCGCTTTCAGCATTCTGTCCCGCCGCATTTCGTCCGCCAGCACGCGCAAGGTCGTTGCGAGGCTTGTGCCAAGCGTCTCCGATTGGGCGATCATGGTGGCGAAAACTCGCGCTTCTTGAACGTCCATGCGTTTCGCCAGCGAGGCGAGCGCGTCGGGCCGGCTTTTGCCGGCCTGGAATTCAAGCATGACGATCCTGAACTGTTCCGCAATGATCGGATGCGCGTCGCCGAACTCTTCGCAAAGGTGCTTGATCGAGGCTGGCAAGGAAAGACCGGCTTCGACGCCGACGAGGATCATGTCCATAGCGTCGGGCATGCCGTTACGAAACGCGGTCTTCCGGTCTTTGATCCGAACGCCGAGGATGAGCGCCGGCAAGTAATACCCAAGGGATGCGCCGCCAAGCACGAGGATCAGCGCGTTGTTGGCGCCGGTCGGCGGCAACAGGAATAAAAGCGCCAAGATCGCTGCTGCGACGAGGCCGAGCGCCAGACCGACGCGGATCGTATAATAAACCTCAACACTCGAGGGATGATAATAGCCAGCCTGAATCAGCCGGTTCTTGACGAGTCCGACTTGTTTGGCGTCGCTTTGCGCCAGCTGTTTTTGCATCGGCTCAAGGAGGTCGAGAATTTTCGATCGCTTCTTTTCGTAGAATATCGACCCCGTCGAGCTAACCGTCGCGCCGCCGCTCGCCATGCGGCGCAGCGCGGGGTCGCGCTGCATCATGCCGGCGACGCCGACGACGACGAGCACAACCGCTGCGAACACCGCCCCCAGTAAAAGAGTTTCCATCATCGTCTTACGCCCGCCCCGCCGGTCAGAATTTGAAATTCACCATGCGCCAGATCCAGGTGATCCCTAAGACCCAGAGCACGAAGCCGCCGCCGATCATCGGCCAGAACATCACGTCATCGACGACTTCCGTGAAGAATAAAGGATTAAGAGCCATGATCGCGAGCACAAGCAGGAACGGCAGCCCGCCGACGTCAAAACAGGTAATGCGGCCTTCCGCTGATATGGCGACGATCTTTTTGCGCATCGTCGAACGCTCGCGAATGACCTTTGAAAGATTGCTGAGGATTTCAGCCAAATTGCCGCCTGTTTCCTTTTGCATTTCGATCGAGGAAACAAGAAACAGGAATTCGGGGTTGGTGAAACGCGTCGCGATATTGCGCATGGCGACGGCGCGATCGAGACCGTAATTCATCTCGTCGAGAGCATGGCCGAATTCTGAGCCGATCGGATCGTCGACTTCACGCGCCACCATCTCGATCGCGACCGGAACAGGGTGTCCCGCCTGAAGACCGCGAACCATAATGTCGATCGCCATCGGCAATTGCTCGGCGAATTTTTTCTCACGTCGGCCCGCCAGCGCATTGAGAAAGACGCACGGCATGGCAAAACCGATGAGCCCAGTAAAGACCAGGCTGAGCAACATCGGCGTGCGCAGGACGCCGGCGGAGAGGAAGAACGCCGCAACAGCCAGCCCGCACATGATCATGAAATATTCGGCCGGCTTTACCCCGATCGCCGAGCGCCAGATCAGGCTGATGAACCCCGGGACGAGATCGCCGATGAGACGCGAGATGAACCCGCCTTCGACTTGCTTGCGAAATAGCTCAGGATTGAGCACGCGCTCGTTGCGAGCCGCCGCTATCGCCATCCGCCGGTTCGCCGCTTTCTCGCGTCGATCGGTGCTGCGAATGAACAGATAAAAGCCTTCAACCGCCAGTATGACCGCGATAAAGGCGACCGCCTGAACAAGTTGAACAAGGGTCAAACTCACGACCGTCCTCCGGGCGCGAACAGCTCTGGCGCGTCAAGGCCGTTTGCAAGAAACGTCTCGTAGAAATTCGGCCTGACGCCGGTCGCTTCGAAATGGCCGATGACGCGGCCTTCATTATCGATGCGCTCCTGCTTGAAGCGGAAAATCTCCTGCATGGTGACGACTTCGCCTTCCATGCCGGTGATTTCCTGAACGGAAACGACGCGCCGGACGCCGTCGGCGAAGCGCTTGATCTGGACGACGACATCAAGCGCCGAGGCGATCTGGTTCCGGATGGCGCGCGTCGGAATGTCGAGGTTGGCCATCGACACCATCTGTTCAAGGCGGGAGAGAGCGTCGCGCGGGGTGTTGGCGTGGACCGTGGTGATCGATCCGTCGTGGCCCGTGTTCATCGCCTGCATCATGTCAAAGGCTTCGCCGCCGCGGACCTCGCCGACGATGATGCGGTCGGGGCGCATCCG
>JBBTJH010000299.1:0-7146 GCA_038059555.1 Pseudomonadota bacterium
TTAAAACTATGGCTCGCCGGTGTGAACTGACAGGCGTCGGCCCGATGGTCGGAAACAACGTTTCGCACGCCAACAACAAGACGAAGCGCCGGTTCCTGCCGAATTTGTGCGATGTCACGCTGCATTCCGACAAGCTCGGCCGCGGCTACAAGATGCGCGTCACGGCGGCCGCCCTGCGGTCGATCGATCACGTCGGCGGTCTCGACGCTTTCTTGAAGAAATCGGACGAGAAAAAGCTTTCGACCACCGCCCGCAAGATCAAGCGCGAGCTGTCGAAGGCGTCGTAAGCGCCGCTTTCCGCCCCGTCATTTCGTCTATGTATCCCGGGAATCGCTGAAGGCGATCATTCGGGTTATTTCGGCGCACGAGCTCCCGGCTCTCCGCTTCGCTGCGGCCGGGATGACGCAGGGGGGGGCTCTGCGATGGCGTCCCGGTTGCGCCGGAAGATGACGCGCGCCAGACTCCCCGCCGGATATCGCGAGCCGAGGAACGATCGTCGTGGAAATCGTCGCCGCCATCGAGACGAGGAGGCCGATCAGGGAAACGCCCCTGCAACGGCTCGGGCGCGAATTGCGCAAATTCGCCGAGGCGTTGCTCCGCGTCGCCTTGCTGTCGGGGCTCCTGATCCCGGTCCTGCTGGTCGCTTTTTTGACTGTCGATATTCCCTATCGCGGGTTCGACCACTTCTTTTCGATGGGCCCGGTTAAACCCGGCAACTGGCTCTCGCTCGGCTACTTCCTGATGGCGGCCGGCGCGCCCTTGATCGTGTTGATCGCGCGGCGCTTTGGCGGAGACGAAGCCTCGCGCGTCGTCACTGCGTCCTGGGCGGTGACCGCTTTTGCCGCCTTCGCCGGCGTCTCTTATCTCTCGCCCGAGCTTGAAGACGGAGACATGCCGGGGACGGCGTTCGTCGTCGCCTTCGTCGGCTCGTCGGTCCTGTCGCAATTCGTCGCCGGCGGCGTCTACGACGTGACGCGCGGCGGCGGCAAATGGTGGCGCGCGCCGTTTTTCGCGCTCCTTAGCGCGTATCTCGTGCAGACGTTTTTCTATTTCCCCATCGCCTATTGGTCCTCGGTCGCGCCGTGGATGAACTGGATGGTCGAGGACGTGGCGCTGAAGTCGCTGCTCATCGTCGGGTTTTTGGCGATTTACCGTATACTGATGAAAAGCTTGCGCCCGAGGGGAGGGTATGGGGGTTAGGGCTCGCGTAGGGCGGGGTTTACCCCGCCGGCTCCTCATCGAAGACGAGGCGGGGTAAACCCCGCCCTACGAATTTTCCATCCCCTTCGCCTCGACCCACAGCTCCTCCATCTCCTCAAGGCTCGCCTCGCCGAGGCGGCCCTGATCGCCGAGGCGCTGTTCGATGTGCCGGAAGCGGCGTGAGAATTTCTCGTTGGCGCGGCGCAGCGCGGCTTCGGGATCGACGTTCAAATGGCGGGAGAGATTGGCGATGACGAAGAGAAGATCGCCGAATTCGTCCTCGATCCTGTCGGCGTTTCCCTCGTCGATGACTTCGACGAGTTCGCCGGTTTCCTCCGCAATTTTGTCAAGCACGTCGCGCGGGTTCTTCCAGTCGAAGCCGATGCGCGCCGCGCGCTTTTGCAGCTTTACCGCGCGCGAGAGGCCGGGGAGGGCGACCGGCACGTCGTCGAGCAAACCGGTTTTGCCTTTCGCCGCGCGCTCCTCAGCTTTTTGCGTTTCCCATTGGCGGGTCTGCTCGCCGGCGTCGCGCGCTTTCGCGCCGCCGAAGACATGCGGGTGGCGCAGGCGCATCTTCTCAGTGATCGCGCGCGCCACATCCTCGAAATTGAACGCGCCTTTTTCTTCGGCCATGCGGGCGTGAAAGACCGCCTGAAAAAGAAGATCGCCTAATTCGTTTTTCAATTCGATGAGATCGCCGCGTTCGATCGCGTCGGCGACTTCATAGGCTTCTTCAATCGTGTACGGAGCGATCGAGCGGAAATCCTGCTCAAGGTCCCACGGGCACCCCGAGCCGGGGGTCCGCAACGCCGCCATCAACGCCAGCAGCTCCTCGATTGCGCTCGTTGCGGTCATCAGCCCTCCGCCTTGCCGGTATATCCTGCTCTAAAGGTCGCCCCCTATGGCGAATTTCCTCGCCCGCCGCCAGATTGGGGGCGGAAATTCGCGATTTTTGGGCTGGCGGCGCTGGATGCTGGCCCGGCGCCCCCGTCGGCGTTATGAGAGTGGCGACGAATCGCGTGGTTAGGAGAGACGAATGGCGATCCCGGAGCAAAAATACATCTGGTCGAATGGCGAAATGATCCCATGGGCCGACGCCAAGGTCCATGTGATGACGCACGCGCTACATTACGCGACGGCGGTATTCGAGGGCATGCGCGCCTATGACACCAAGCACAAAGGCACGGTGATCTTCCGCAATTTCGATCACATCAAGCGGCTGCATTATTCGGCGCGCGTTTATCGCTTGCCCCTGAAGCACACGATCGAATCCCTTATGCAGGCGTGCAAGGACGTCGTCCGGGATAATGGCCTGAAATCCGCTTATATCCGTCCGCTGGTTTTCCTCGGCTATGGCGAGGTGGGCATTTCGGCGACGCACGAGAAATCCGAAACCATCATCGTCGCCTATCCTTGGGGCGCGTATCTTGGCGAGGACGGCCTCAGAAACGGCGTTGACGCCTGCATTTCAAGCTGGCGGCGCCTCGCGCCGGACACCATGCCGGCGGGCGTCAAGGCGTCGGGGAATTATCTCTCAAGCCGCCTCATCGCGATGGAAGCGCGCGAGCGCGGCTTTGCGGAAGGGATCGGGCTCGATGCGTCGGGGCTTGTCAGCGAAGGCGCGGGCGAAAACCTGTTCACCGTGATGAACGGCAAGCTTTATACGCCGCCCGGCGGTTCCTCGATTTTGATGGGGATCACGCGCGACACGATCATCACGCTAGCAAGATCGCGCGGCATCGAGGTCGTTGAGCAGGCGCTGACGCGCGAGTCGCTCTACGCGGCCGACGAAATGTTCATGTGCGGCACCGCGGTTGAAGTGACGCCGGTCAAATCCATCGACCGCCTTGTCGTCGGAACCGGCAAAAAGCCCGTCACCGAAGAAATCCAGAGTGCGTTTTTCGGCCTCTTTACCGGCGAAACGCGTGATGAATGGGGCTGGCTTGATCCGGTCGCCTGAGCGGGCGCGTATGCAAGGGCGCGTGAGCCTTCCGCTTATTCTGTTCGTGCTGTTTGTCGGCCTGCCGATACTTGAAATCGCCGCCTTCATCAAAATTGGCGAGTGGATCGGCGTTATCCCGACGTTGCTCGGCTGCGTCGTCACGGCGGTGATCGGCGCCTATCTGGTGCGGCTCCAGGGGTTTGGCGTCCTCCAAAAAGCGCAAGAGGCGATCGCGCGCAATGAATTGCCAGTCGATCAGATTGCGCATGGCGTTTTGATCCTCGTCGCCGGCGTCTTGCTGATGACGCCCGGCTACGTGACGGATACGATGGGCTTCCTTCTCCTCATTCCGGCGATCAGGGTGCGCGTTGCGCGCGCCGTCATCGCCTATGTGAAATCGAACGCCGACATTCATGTCGCCGGCGCCGGCTGGGGCGCTGCGCGTCAAGAGCCAAGCGGCGTCGTCATCGAGGGCGAGGCGGTCGAGATTATCGACAAGGAATAAGGCGCAAGTTACGAGCCGATCTTGCCGCCATCCGCCTTGCGAATCTGGAGCACCGAGGCGCGCGCCGGCAAGTCGTCCCGGAAATCCGGCCAACGCGTGAGCGGTCGCTCGAAGAATGTCGACCCGTCATCGCCCGGATGCTGCACCGAGAGAAACAATGTGCGGCCGTCGCTGGCGAACCTCGGCCCCGTGATCTCCGCGCCGATCGGCCCGCGGAAAAAAGCGCGGCCCGCGCCGCGCAGCGCTCCAGTAGTTTCCATCGCCCAGAGGCCGTCCGCTGAGCCGGTGACGCCATTGCCGTCGGTCGCCACCCAAAGGCGGCCGTCCGGATCGATCGCGCAATTGTCGGGGCTTGCGAACCAGCCGTTTGCCGATGTTGCAGGATTCCACATCGCGCCGACTTGGGCGTCGGAAGGATCGCCGCATTTCACGAGAAATTCCCATCGTGACGCAGTTGCGGCGAAATCTCCGTCCGGTTCGATCAGCTCGATGATGTGGCCGAATTTGTTTTCAGCGCGCGGGTTCGCCGCGTTCACCTGATCGGCTTGGCGGCGGTTGTTGTTGGTCAGCATGACATAGACGCGGCCTGTCTTTGCGTCCGCCTCGATATCTTCTGGCCGGTCCATCGGCGTCGCGCCGAGAAGGTCGGCCGCGCGCCTTGTTTCGATGAGAACATCGGCCTGCGAGCGGAAGCCGTTCCCTTCCGTCAGCGGCCCCTCGCCGTAGACGAGGCGGAGCCATTCCAGAGTTCCGTCCGCGTCAAAACGCGCGACGTGAAGCGTGCCGCTTTCGAAAATATCCATATTGGCGCGGCGGTCGCCTTCGACGAATTTGCGGTCGCTGACGAATTTGTAGACATACTCAAATCGTTCATCGTCACCGGAGTAAAGAACGACGCGGCCGTCGGGCGCGATGACGCTTTCGGCGCCCTCATGCTTGAACCGCCCGAGCGCCGTGCGCTTTTTCGGCGTTGAGTTCGGATCGAACGGATCGACCTCCACGATCCAGCCGAAACGGTTGGCTTCGTTCGGCTCCTGGCCGAGATTGAACCGGTCGATGTAACGGCTCCAGACGTGGCGGGTCGGCTGGGCGACGCCATACCGCTTGTAATTGACGGTCTCAGGATGGTCCGCCGGCAAATCGCCGCCGAAATATCCGTGAAAATTTTCCTCCGCCATCAGATAAGAACCCCAGGCGGTGATCCCGCCGGCGCAATTGAAGAGCGTGCCGAGAACCGTCTCTGCTTTCCGGTCTGCGTTTGTTTTCAGTCTCTCATGTCCAGCTGCAGGTCCGGAGAGCGCCATCGCCGTCTCGCAGGTGATGCGGCGATTGAAAGGCGAGGGAACAACGGGGCTCCACGCGCCGCCGCTCCTCTTGATTTCAACGATGCTCGATCCGTGCGCGGCAAGTTCGATCTCGCAGTGTTCTTTCGTGACCGATTGCGGAAAGCCGGCCTCAAGGCCGGGAAACATCATCTTCGTATTGGTGTATTCGTGATTGACGCACAAAATCGCGCGCGGGGCGCCGTCCGCATCGGGCGGCAGATCGATCAATCCCAAAAAGTCATTGTTGGGTCCGAACTGGCGGCGTTGCGCGGCCGCCGTCTGGCGCGCCGGGTCGAAGGCCGGCGAATCTTCGAACAGCGGATCGCCCCAGCGAATAAGGACGTCCGCCAAATAGCCCGCTGGGGCATGGTGCGTCTCATCCAGGGCGCGCTCGATTTCTGCGAAGGAAAATGAGAGCGACTCGCCGCGCTGAACGACAGAACTGGCGCAGGCCCCGATCGCGGTCGCCGCGACGCCGCTCATGAACGTGCGCCGCGAAAGCCGTAGTTCTATGAGATCGCCGATTGAGACGGCTCTCTCGCTTACTCGCGGATTAGAAACGGTTTCCTGCTCGGAGGGTTTAAGGCTCATATCGCGCTCTTTTCAAACGATGCACTGTCATCTGGTTTCTCGCCCCGAAACCATGACAATATCAAGACGGTAGCAGACAAGGCCCAGCCGGGCGGCCGGGGAATTGGCGCAAATGCGAAAAATAGCACTTCTAGGGGCCGGCCTGTTCGGGGCGGCTCTGATGGCGGCGGCTCTCTGGCTGTGGACGCCCGCTGAGGCGCCTTTCGACCGGCAGGGGGCGATCGAGGCCGCTAGCGCTTACGACGCGCGGATCATTCGCGACAAATGGGGCGTTCCGCATATTTATGGCGAGCGCGACGCCGATGCCGCGTTCGGGCTTGCCTACGCCCACGCCGAAGACGACTGGAAGACCTTTGAAGAAGTCTTGCTGTTCACGCGCGGGCGCCTCGCTGAGCGCAACGGCAAGGATGCGGCGGTCACCGATTATCTTGTCGCCGCGCTCGGCGCCAATGAAGCGATTTCTGAAAAATATGCGAGCGATCTCTCGCCCGAGACGCAAGCGCTGATTGACGGCTACGCGGCCGGGCTGAATTTTTACTGCGCGGAGGATAAAAAGCGCTGCTCGCGAGGGATCGCCCCGGTGACGCCGCACGATATCGTCGCCGGTTTCGCGTCGAGGACGCCGTTTTTCTACGGCCTCGAAGACGAGCTGAAAAAGATCTTCGCGAAGGACGAGCAAAAGTCGGCCGGTCTCGACTGGTTGAAGACCGCTTATTTGCGCGTTGCGCCCGAGACCGAGCTTGGGTCGAACGCGATGGCGGTTGCGCCGTCGCGGTCGGCAGATGGCGCAACCAGACTGATGGTGAATTCGCATCAGCCGTTCACCGGTCCCGTCGCCTGGTATGAAGCGCGCGTCAAATCCAATGAAGGCTGGGACATGATCGGCGGCGTCTTTCCTGGCTCGCCGATTATCCTGCACGGCGTTGCGCCGGATTTCGGCTGGGCGTTTACGGTGAACAAGCCAGATCTCGTCGATGTTTATGCGCTGGAAGTCGATAACCCGAAACACCCGTCGAAATATAAATTCGACGGCGGCTGGCGCGAATTCGGCCACGGGGTTGCGCGCTTTCGCGTGAAGCTCTGGGGGCCCTTTAGCCTGCCCGTCACGCGTCCCGTCTTGCGGTCGGTTCACGGGCCCGTTTTCGATACGCCGAACGGCTGGCGCGCGGTTTCATTCGCGGGAGACGGCGAAATTCGCGCGATCGAGCAATGGCGCCGCATGAACAAGGCGCAAAATTTTGACGGCTGGCGCGCGGCGATGTCGATGCAGGCGATCCCCTCGTTCAATGTCGTCTTCGCCGACCGCACGGGCCGCATCGCTTACTTTTACAATATGGCGGCGCCGGAACGCTCCCCCGATTGGGACTGGTCGAAGACGGCGCCGGGCGACAGGGCGGACCTCGTCTGGAAGGGCGTCCTGCCGTTTGGGACGAGCCCCAGCGTCATCGCGCCCGCCTCCGGCTATGTCGTCAACGCCAATAACGAGCCGTGGAAAGCGTCGGCGCCCGAAGACAGTCCGAAGGCTGAGGATTATCCCGATTACCTCGGCGTCCGCGCGCGCTCGACCAACAGGGGACTGCGCG
>JBBTJH010000300.1:0-6193 GCA_038059555.1 Pseudomonadota bacterium
GTCGATCGATTCAATTGTCGCCGATCCGGTCGGCGAAGCGCGCGCGCTCAACACCATCCCCAATACGGCGATCCCGGCGCCGCGCGATCTCTTCAACGGAACGCGGCTTCTCGCGGAAGGCTGGGATGAAACTGACCCCGATACGGCCGAGCAATTGCAACTTGCCGTCGGTGAGGCGCTGCAATCTAAGCGCGCCTTCGGCCCCATCATCGACGGCGTCAGTCCGAAGGGCGAGACGGCGCCATCGACAAATCCGGCGCATCCGCATGAGGTTATCGGGCGGATCGATCTTGCCGAGCCCGCCCATGTGTCGCTCGCCTGCGCCAGCGCAGCGGCGGCCCAACCCGCCTGGGCGAAGATGGATGCGGCGGCGCGCGGCGCCATTTTGACCCGCGCCGCCGGAATGCTCGAGGCTCGCGCTGAATATTTCATGCAGCTCGCAACGCGCGAAGCCGGAAAGACCATTCCCGATGCGATCGCCGAAATTCGCGAAGCGGTCGATTTCCTGCGCTATTACGCGGTCGAGGCAGAAAACCTCGCGGGCGAGCCCTTAGGCGTCGTCGCCTGCATCAGCCCCTGGAATTTTCCGCTGGCGATTTTTCTCGGGCAAGTCTCGGCGGCGCTCGCTTCCGGAAACGCCGTTATCGCAAAACCCGCCGAGCAAACGCCGATCATCGCTCATGAGGCGGTGAAGCTTTTGCACGAGGCCGGAGTTCCGACCGGCGCCTTGCATTTTCTCCCCGGCGACGGCCCCTCCGTCGGCGGGCCGCTCGTTAAAAACCCGCTCGTCAAAGGCGTTGTCTTCACCGGATCGACCGAGGTTGCGCGGATCATCAATCGCGCGCTGATAGAGAGCGGCAAGACCGACGCCTCGCTGATCGCGGAAACCGGCGGCATCAATGCGATGATAGTCGATTCAACCGCGCTCCTTGAGCAGGCGGTGCGCGATGTCGTCGCTTCCGCGTTCCAGAGCGCCGGTCAACGCTGCTCCGCTTGCCGGCTCGTCTGCGTGCAGGAAGACGTCGCCGACCGCTTCAACGAAATGCTCGCCGGCGCCATGGCGGAATTGTCGGTCGGCGATCCCGCGAGGCTTTCGATCGATGTCGGCCCGGTCATCGACGCCGAGGCGATGGCGACGATTGAAACGCACATCGCAGGCATGGAAAAGTCAGCGATAGTGATCGCGCGCGCGCCAGCCGTCTCCGATGGGTCCGCTGGAACGTTTATTGCGCCGGTCGCCTTTGAAATCGCCAAAATCGCTGATTTGACCCGGGAGGTGTTCGGGCCGGTTTTACACGTCGTCCGCTTCAAAGCTGGCGAGATCGGCGCCCTCGTCGCGCGCATCAATGCGCTCGGCTACGGCCTTACCATGGGCGTTCATTCGCGCATTGACGAAACCATGCACGAGATCGTCGCCTCGGCGCGCATCGGCAATATCTACGTCAACCGCAACCAGATCGGCGCGGTAGTCGGCGTACAGCCCTTTGGCGGCGAAGGACTTTCCGGAACCGGCCCCAAAGCCGGCGGGCCGCATTATCTCAAAGCTTTACAAAAAGCGCCGGCGTCGCAAGGCAGAGAGACGCTGGCGGTGAGCGCGTCTTCTCCCCTGCCATTGTTCGACCAGCATTTGAAAAAAGCGGAAGCGGCGTTTGAAAAATGGGCCGCCGCGCCGGATCGCAGAGACATGCTCGCGCGCGCCGCAGCGGCCGCCAGCGACGAGGTTGCTGAAATTTTTCGCGTTGCGAGCGCCATCTATGCGCAAAATTTCGAGACGACGACCGACTTGCCCGGGCCGACCGGCGAGTCGAATTCGTTACGCATGAAGGGGCGCGGCGTCGTCGTTTGCCTCGGCGCCGGGACGCCCGCCGCCAACCGCAAACAGATTGCGCTCGCCCTCGCCGCCGGCAACGCCGTGCTGTGCCCGTCGCACATCGGCGACCGAGCAGCCGACGCCTTGTCAAAAGCCGGCGCGCCAGGTGAGCTTGTGACCGGCCTCGCGATCGGTCCCGCCGTGCATGAGGCCGCCCTCCTCGATTCACGCGTCAGGGCGGTCGTGTTCGACGGCGTGCAAGCCTCTCGCGGCGCGCTGCTCGCCGTCATGGCGCGCCGGGACGGGCCGATTGCGCCGCTGTTGTCCAGTCTCGACGCCCCCTGGCGCTTCGCGGTCGAGCGCACCTTAACCATTAACACCACAGCCGCCGGCGGCGATGTCCGCCTTTTGTCGCTTCCCGAATAGCTTTCCGCGCCGCCGCTCGCCGCATCAGACGCGCCGTTCGCCGCAACGTCCTTGTTTGGCCTCGCCTTCAAGACTTGTGCTATAGGGAAAGGATGCAGCGCGCCCCGATGACCGCCATCGATATCAGCCCCGGCCATCAAGGGCCGTTCGTTTCGTCGCCCTCGCCGATCCGGCGGGCGATGAACTGGTTTTTCGCCGAGAAAGAGCGCTTGTTCTGGTTTCTCCAGATTTCAGGCTGGCTCGGCTTTTTCGTCTTTCACGTTCTCGCGGTTTCATCGCTCGTCGCCGGCTGGTCGCAACAATCCGTCGCCTATTCGATTGCGATGTCGATCGTGGGCCTTCTGACGACCTCGATTGTTCTGCGGCCGATCTTTCGCTTCGCTCGGCGCCAGCACCCGGCCGCGCTGCTGTTGATCGGCATTTCAACGACAGCCGCCGCAACGATCGCCATGTCGATAGCGAAGCTGCAGACCTTCGTTCTGATTTTCGGCGAGGAATGGGTGTTAAATCGCGGCGCCGATCTCGGCAGCTCGAACCTCTTCATGCTGATCCGCCCCGATTTGCCGCCCAATTTCTTTTTGCTGATGTCATGGGGAGGTTTTTATTTCGGGATCAATTATTACTTGAAGCTGCGCGATGAATCTGAGCGCGCGCTGATGTCGGCCCGCCTCGCCGATCAGGCGCAATTGAAAATGCTCCGCTATCAGCTCAACCCGCATTTTCTATTTAACACGCTGAACGCGATCTCCACTTTGGTGCTCGAAAAGGACGGCAAGCAAGCGAACCAGATGCTGACGAAACTGTCGGCGTTTCTGCGTTATTCGCTCGACAGCGACCCCTTGCAGAAGACCTCGCTCGCGGAAGAATTGCGGGCTTTGCAGCTCTATCTCGAAATCGAAAAGACGCGTTTTGCCGATCGCCTGAAAATCACGCTTGATATTGATGACGAGGCGCTCGAAGCGCAGGTGCCGTCGCTGATCCTGCAGCCCGCCATTGAAAACGCCATCAAATATGCGATCGCCCGCATGGAATCGGGCGGCGAGATCGGCATTGTCGCTAAACGCGACGGCGAAATGCTGCGCCTTCAGGTCTGCGACAACGGCCCGTCGGCGCCCGACGATCTCGACATGCTGCTCGCTGACGGCAAGACCGGCGTCGGCCTTGTCAACATGCGCGACCGCCTCTTGCACCTTTATGGGGGGCGTCAGTCGTTCAGCCTCACGAAGCTGGAGCCGAGCGGCCTTTGCGTAAATTTACGAATACCATTCGAAACTAAACGGCAAATCATCGGAGCCTAGAAAATGGAAAACGAAAAAATCCGTGTGATGCTTGTTGACGACGAGCCGCTCGCCATTCGGGGCCTGAAACTGCGCCTGCAAGAGTTTCCAGAGATCGAAATCGTCGGCGAATGCGCCAATGGGCGAGAGGCCGTCAAAGAGATCAAGGCCGAGACGCCTGACCTCGTGTTTCTCGATATCCAGATGCCGGGCCTCGACGGGTTCGGTGTTGTGCGCGCGCTCATTGGAGCGCCGGCGCCGCTCATCATTTTTGTGACCGCTTACGACAAATATGCAATCGACGCCTTTGAAGCGAATGCGCTCGATTATCTGGTGAAACCCGTCGAGGAAGAGCGCCTTAAAGACGCCGTTCACCGCGCCCGCGAGGCGATCAAGACCCGCGTCGCCGCAAGCCGTGAATCGCGCCTTGTCGAATTGCTGGCCTCCTTGAGCGATGAAGACCGCGATCAGATCAAGGAGCTCATTCAGGATCCTTCATGGACCAACAAGGACCGCTATTCAGAGCGGCTCTCGTTCAAAGACGGCTCGAAAGTCGTCATGCTGAACGCCAACGATATCGACTGGATCGACGCTGCCGGCGATTACATGTGCATCCACGCGCAAGGGAAAACGCACATCATCCGCGAGACGATGAAGACGCTGCAGCAGCGGCTAGACCCCTCGCGCTTTCAACGAATTCATCGCTCCGCCATCGTCAATGTGAAAAAGGTGAAGGAGCTCCACCCGCATTCGAACGGCGAGTATTTCGTCATTCTCGAAAACGGGTCTGAGCTGAAATTATCGCGCTCCTACAAGGACGTTGTCGCGCGGTTTCTTTAGCGGCTAAACCCTGGCGGGCGTTCCGCGGCAACGCCGAGCGCGGCTTCAAGCGCCCGGCCGAGGGCGATGATTTTTCCTTCCTCGAACAGATTGGCCCAAAGGCTTACCCCGCGCGGCGTTTTGACGGTCGCAGCGCCTTGCGCTTTTGCAGGATCGTCGAAAAGATCGCGGTTCGGCGTTTGCGCATAGCCGGCGCGGAACGCGAGTTGCGGATGCCCCGTGCAATTAGTCGCGAGCAGCGCGCCGCCCGCATAGTGAGGCCCGATCAGCGCATCGACCCCTTGAAACGCCGCCGACATTTCCTGCATGAGCCGGCGCCGCAAGCGGTCGATCTGCGCATAGTCGACAGCCGGGAAAAACCTCGCCTGGCGCCATGTGTTCGGCCAGGCTTCGGGCTCCTGCCATTTCAATTCATCATCACGATTAGAGAGCGTCAAATCGGAAAATGCCGCAGCCGACTCGACCAGCACGATCTGGTCGAGCGCGCTGAAATCCATTTCCGGCCATTTGAATTCCTGCAGTTTGACGCCGAGGCTTTTCAGCGCATCGAGTGCCGCACGGTCGGCAGCGTCGCCTTCCTCAAACCATTTCGGAACATAGCCGACAGTTAACGATTTGACGTCGATTTGGCCGTCATACGTAAAACCAAAGCGCGCAGCCCCCGGATCGTCTGCATCAAAACCATTGATTTGCGATAGAGCAATCGCCGTATCCTCGACTGTGCGGCAGATCGGCCCGACTTTATCGAGTGACCAGCAGAGTGTCATGAACCCGGCGCGGGAAACGCGGCCGAATGTCGGCCGCAACCCCGTCGTTCCGCACCGCTCGGACGGCGAGACGATGGAGCCGAGCGTTTCAGTGCCGATTGCGAAGGAACAAAGCCCCGCCGCAGTCGCCGCTGCCGAGCCGGCGCTTGACCCGCTAGACCCTTCCTCGGGATTCCATGGATTTTTGGCGACGCCGCCGAACCACTGGTCCCCATAGGCGATCGCCCCGCATGCAGTTTTTCCGAGAAGGACCGCCCCCGCGCTCTTCAGCTTGCGGACGATCTCGGCATCCTCGGTTGGGACGCGGTCGCGATAGGGCTCTGCGCCCCATGTCGTCTTGATTCCCGCCGTGTCTGCGAGGTCTTTGAGCGCGTAGGGAATGCCGTGCAACGGCCCGCGGTCGCGCCCGTTGGCAAAATCATCATCGGCTTGCGCCGCTTGAACCCGCGCGAGATCTCCGGTCACCGTGATGAACGCGGAGAGCTTCGCGTCATAGCGCTCAATACGTTTCAAATAGATTTCAGTCAGCGCGGCCGAACTGATCGCCTTGGCGCGCAACCAGACGCCTTGTTGAGCGATGCTCGCAAACGCGATATCTGCTTCGTCTTTCGGTAGCGGCGCGGCGTATGTTCCGGCAAGCGATAGGATATTTTTCTGCGATTTGATTTTGGCGCGCGGCAATTTCGGATCGAAGACCAAGGACGGCGCTTCTGGATTGCCAATTTCGACCGCCCGGATTTTGGCGAAGGTTTCAAGCGTCGCCTCAAGGCCCTCGATCATCATCGATCGTTCCGCAGAGCTAAAAGCGAGAGCGTTCACTTTTTCTGCGTCCGCGATGATCTTTGCGTCAAGCTTCACAGCGGGCGTCTTGAACGTCTCGCCCGGAACCGCCGGAACAGGATGCGGTTCGGTCTTCTTTCCGCAGGCAGCTAGCCCGCCTGTGCCCGCGAGCAAGCCGGAGATTGCAGCGCCCTTGATGAGAGCGCGGCGTGATGTTGACATGATTTCCCCCCTTTTTGGTGTGGCGGGAGAATGCTTCCCAAATCCCCGTTTCGCAAGCGGGGCCCGTTGAC
>JBBTJH010000301.1:0-7178 GCA_038059555.1 Pseudomonadota bacterium
CTTAGCACTCTTGACCGATTCTGGGGGCGAACATGAGGCCGCCAATATGCCGATATGCAGGATAATCATCGCCTTTTGGGCCGCTCTCTCGGTTTTGGCGGGTCCGGCGGCGGCTGAGATCATCGTCTCCCCTCTCAGGCAAGTGATCACGCGGCAGGCCCCCCTCGCCGTTTATGAGATCGCTAACGTCTCCGACCGGATCATCGAAGGGCGAATCGGCTGGACCGACCTCTCGGCCGTCCCAACCGGCTATGAGCCGGCGAGCCCTGAGGTGCGCGCGGGCCTTTCGGCTGCGCCCTATCTCGTCGTCAGCCCTGCAAGGTTCCGTCTCGAGCCCGGCAAGCGGATCAAGGTCTCGGTTCGCCTCAAAAAAGGGGCGGCCATTCCCGTCGGCGAGCGCCGGTCGCATCTCTTGATCGAGACGACGCCGGTCAGAACGCCGCTGCGGCGCGCCGGCGGCGGGCTTGAGGTCGATGTGGGTCTTGGCGTTTCAACCCCGGTCATCCTGCGCGGCGGCTTTGCGGCGCCCACCGTGACATTTGCGCAAACGAAACTCGTCCGCGACAGCGACGGCCTCCTCGAATTGCAGACAAGCCTCGCGCGGTCGGGGAAATACTCCGCCATCGGACGGCTGGTTGCGGTCATGGAATCGAACGGCGAACGAAAAACCATCGCGGAAATCGACAATGTCGCTCTGCATGTCGACGCGCCAGCGCGCCTGTTGACGCTGGCGTTGGGCGAAACCGCGCTGCCGCCTGGCACGCTAGAGCTGAGATTTGTCGGATCGGCCGAATATGAAGGCCGCCTCTTCGCCGAGAAGTCTTTCGAAATCTCGCCGCCGCAATAGCGAAAACTTGCGGCGCTCGCCCTCAAATTACCCGTGAGCGACAGGCCGCTTCAGGAGCGCGCGTCCGCGAAGGAATGAACGCGTCAGCGAGACGGCGTTGCTGGTCAGCCAGTAAAGACAGACGGCGGACGCAAACCCGTAGATGAGAACGAGCAACACCGCCGCGACGATGAGGAATTGCGCGCGTGAACTGGCGGTCGCTTCGGGCCGGATCTGCGATTCGGCGACAGTGATCGCGGTCATCGCGATAGGGAGGAGATTGACGCTCACCGAACCCAACGACAACAGCCCGTCCGGCGCCCCGAGATCTCGGATAAAGAGAAAGCCCTGCCCCGCTAACGCCAGATCTCTGGTGAGCAAAAACAGCGCCGCCAGCAGGAACGGCAGTTGAATGAACAGCGGCAACACCGCCCCCATCGACTGAATCGGATGATAGCCATGGCGCTGATAGATCTGGTCAATCGCCTCGAACTGCTCGCGCCCTGAAAATTTCTTCTTCGCGTCCGCGACCAGCAGCTTCATCGCTTTCTGGCGCGCTTGATCCTTCGCCTCCAGCTTGCGGGCGAATGCGGTGACGGGGCTCAAGAGGAACGAGACGAGGACCGCGAGGATGACGATCGAGAGACCATAACTTCCGGTATAGCCGTAAATCGCCTCAAGCAAAAACTGGAGCGCCTTGCTCAGCGGCAGCAAGAGGGTGCGAAGAAATTCCATCTGAAGCCGGCCTTTCTATCGCCGGCGAAGGAAATAGATTTTCCGGTGGCCGCCCTTCAGCTCCTCGCTGTCCGCGATCTCGTAGCGGGCGGAGACCAGGCGCTCGAACTCGGCGATCGTGTAGTCTTGGTACTGATCGACCTTGTTTCGCAGCAGCATCTGCGCCATCGCGTCCTCGGCGGTGACGAATTCGATGATGAGATCGCCGCCGAGATCGTCCAGCCAATTGATGAATTCGCTCATCGGGATATTGGCCGCGATGACGATATGATGAATGAGGGCGAGGCAAAGAACGAGGTCCGGCCGGCCGCGTTTTTCGAGCGACTTGCGCTCTGCGCCGCGCCAACCCTGATTGGGCGAGACGTTGCCGAGATCGACGATCATCGGCAGGATTTTCCCGGCGCCGTCGCGCTTTTCGCGCTGATAGAGCCGGTCGATCGCCTTGGCGTCGCCGTCGATTGAAATCACCTGATCGGCGAAGGGCGCGCAAAGCCGCGAAAAGACGCCGGTGTTGCAGCCGATGTCCCAGACCTTGCGATAGGCGCCGCTTCGAGCGTGTTTTTCGATGAAAACTTTTTTCTTCTGGAGCGACGCATCCGAATAACTGTGATCGGCGTCATAGTCGCCCCAGACGGTGCGCTCGTCCGGCGAGGTCATTTTCGCGATGGTCCCGCGCAGCCCTTGAATGAGCCCCAGCACCATCGCTTCGGAATGGCGAATTTTGTTTTTCTTCTCGGGCGCGTCGCCAGCGTCTTCCGTGAGGCGTTTTGCTTCGTCGAGTTCGGACGCCGATGCTCGCGACTGCATTTTCGCATGCAAGGTGACGTGGCTGAATACGCCCTTTTTCCAGCGCGCCGAGCGCGACAGCAATCTGTCCGCCACAAGCGGATCAACGCCGTCGATATAGGCGCGCAGGATCGGCCCGAAATCGACGCCGAGATACGCCTTCAGCATCAGCGGATAGAGAAACATCATGCAGAACTGGCGATAGCCGCCCCACGGCTCCCCGGCGCGATAGGGCTCAAACGACGGGATGTCGATAAAGACAGGCGCCGCGCCGATGAACTGGACGTTGTAGGCGCTCGAGTCTTTTAAAATCCACCCGGCCGGGATCGCCTTTTCGAGGATTTCAAGGTGAAGGAGCGCCGCGTCCTTCAGCATGCTGAACGACCATTCATAAGGATAGCTGATGAACGGCACGGTTTGATGCGCGAGCGCAAATGGCCACTCGCCAAGAGCGCCTGCGCGCGCGGCTTCCTCCCCGCTCGCGTCGGTCGTCGCGATCAGCTTTCTTTCTCCGGCAAGAGCCTTGAAGAACGGCGCTTCTGACGCCGATTTCCAGTTTTCGTAAGCAGGCTTGCTGACCCCCCGCAAAATCCGGTCGCCGGCGCGAAAGACGCGGTTGCTCCGGTCACGGAAAGATCCGGCGTCGGGAGAGATTTCGAGGGACGCGAGCAAGCGCTCGCGTACGGCGCTGGCGGTCATTTGCCTTCGGGCTTGTTGAAGAGCCCGGAGACGGCGTCCTTGGCTTTGTAATAATATTTGCGCATGGTGTAGCCGATTGCGGCGAAAAAGCCGATCACCGCCGTCGCCAGCACGCTCCCCGAACCTGGATCGATATAAGCGTATGCGGGGGCCGTCGCCGCCACAAACAAAGCGGCCGCCAGAAGAAGTCTATCAGTCCGCAATTTCAACCTCCAAAAGCCGCCCTCTGCGACGGCATTGGATAAGAAAACCCATACAAATTGGTTAACAATTCGTGGCGGTTAGCGAACCGGACGCCAGCCGCCAAATCCATTTTCAGGCGTAAAGGCGGGCCGTTATTCTGTCCGGCGCTGGACATTTTACCGCAGTTTCATCTTCCCCGGCGGTGGAAATCCGGGGCGAATTCCGCTTTAGTCGTTCCCGCTTTCAAAAGGATCGGATCATGGGCAGGTTTATCGCTGCAATTCTCGCGCTCGTCGCGCTTCTCGCCGGCATCGTTTTGTTGGCGCCCAATCTCATACCGGCGAAGACCTACAAGCCCCAGATTGAAGCGGCCGCGACCAAGGCGCTCGGGCGCGAAGTCACCTTCGGCGACGACATATCGTTCAAGATCCTGCCCCAGCCGGCGTTCTCGGTCAGCAATCTCGTGATCGCCAACGCGCCGGGCTTTGACGGCGATTATCTCGCGAAGGTCGAGCGCGCCGATATCGGGGTGAAGCTGCGCCCGCTTTTTCAAAAGCGCGTCGAGATTTCGCGCTTCGTGCTGACGCGTCCCGATCTCGTGCTGCAAAAAGCGGCGAGCGACGCCGTCAACTGGAACCTTGCCGCCTCAAATGCGCCGGCCGATAGCGAAGGCGCGGCGCCGGTGAACGAGATCAGCCTTGGCGACGTGCGCTTTGTCGAAGGCCGCGCGACCTACACGGACGCTGCGGCGAAAAAGACCTACAAGATCGACGACATCAACGCGGCCGCGCATTTGGCAAGCCTTGCCGAGCCGCTTGAAATCAACGGGACGATGAATTTTCAGGGTGAGCCCTCAACGCTCAATCTCGTGCTGACCAATCTCTCCGACATTTTAGAGAAGCGGCAATCGAATTTGAAGCTGAACGCGAAAGTCGGCGCGGCGACGATCGGGGCGGATTTGAAACTCGCAGGCGGCGACGCCCTTGGCTATTCCGGCCCCGTCAGCCTCGACGCGCCGGACCTTCCCGCCTTCGCCTCTCTGTTCGATGTGATGCTCGTCAATGCGCCGGGCTTTGACCGGCTGTCGGTGACGGGCAAAGCCGAAGGAACGCCGCAGGCGATCAACCTTTCCGGCGCCAACATCAAATTCGACGAGATCGACGCCGACGGCGATCTGACGCTCGACTGGTCAAAGGCGAAGCCGAAAGCGACGGGAGCCCTTGCAACTGAGTCGCTCGATCTTCGCCCCTATATGCCGCCCCCGACGACGAGCGCCGAAGGCTTCCCCGCGTGGTCGACCGCGAAAATGGATTTCACGAGCCTTCGCAATATGGATGCCGATATCGACATCAGCGCCGGCAAAGTCTTCCTCAATGAACTCGAGGCCGGCGACTCGCGCATGAATCTGAAAATTGCGGGCGGCCGCATGACGGCCGCGATCCCGCAGCTCGGCTTTTACGGCGGCGGCGGATCTGGAACGCTCGTCGTCGATGCGACGAAAGCCTCGCCCGCGATCGCCGGCAAATTCGCCATGAACGCCGTCGAGGCGGAACCCTTCACCCTCGCTTTGATGAAGATGGACAAATTGCTGGGGCTTGGCGGCTTCAATCTCGAATTCAACGCATCTGGCTCCTCGCAAGCGGCGATCATGCAATCGCTCGACGGCAAGGGCGGGTTTGACTTGAATGACGGCGCGATCAAGGGCGTCAATATCGTGAAGCTCGCTAGCGCCGTCGCCAAACTCTATGAAGGCGGTCTCACCAATCCGGCCGCGCTGACGACGGCGGTCGCTGAAGCTCAGCGGGCGGACGAAAAAACCGACTTCTCGAAATTCCTCTCGAATTTCACCATTACGAACGGCGCGGTCGAAGCGCCGACGATCACGCTTGAAGGGCCCTATCTCACCATGTCGGGCGTCGGCCTCGTCAACCTTCCGGGCCAGACGCTCGATATCCGCCTGCTCCCCAAAGCCTCGACTTCGGCGGACAACGCGACGGGCCGCATGATCGCGATCCCCGTGAAAGTCGGCGGCACGTTTTCAAAACCCACCATGGCGATCGACGTTGAATCGCTCCTCAAAGGCAAAGCCGAACAGACGCTGAAAGGCCTCCTCGGCAAGGCCCTCGCGCCTAAGGACGGCGCCGCGGCCGACGGAACAGCGACGGAGCAAGACCCCGCAGCCGATCTCCTCAAAGGCATTCTCGGCGGAGCCAAAAAACCGGCGACGACAACCCCGCCCGAGGGCGGCGCAACCGGCGTCTCAACGACCGAGCCCGCGCCGAAAGACCCAGCCGATGTGCTCATCACCGAAGGCCTCGGCGCGCTCTTCGGCAAGAAAAAACCTGCGGAAGAACCGAAGACGGAAGATCAGCCGAAGAATTGAGGCGGGCCTCGCCGATTGAGAAATGGCGTGTGGGTATCCCGGTGGTCTGTGGGGTCTGTCCGTCCTGCGGGTGATGCGCAATACTCCGTCAGTCCTCCCGCCGGAAAGACAGTTGCTTCTTGATCACGCCGAGGCGGATAGCGCCTCACGCCGCTATTTCGGACTTGCAATCAAAATCGGCTTACTACCCGTCAGGATCGATATAGCCGGCACCATATTCACCAATATCTTCACAACGAATATGACATTAGACATGGCGATGAAGAAGTTTCCTTGCGGATTTCCGAACGCCAACATCCTCAGATCGACGAGGATGAGCCAAACATAGCAAAAGCAAATCAACGCAGCCCAATCATGACGCTCACCGGTCCTTACGTCCCGCTCGGCGAGGCGATAAAACAGAAGGGTCGCCGCCAGATCAATGATGAGCCTCCAGCCTGCCGAATCCTTGTCGCGCATAAGGAGGACTATCGCAATGGTCATCATCCAGAAGCAGACCAAAGCGACCGCGCCGTAGATTACAAAGCGCTTTTGCGATGCGCGCGCAACGAAAACGTTAGTGGCCAACAGAGCAGCCGCGCACAAGGTTATCCAATGGCTTATCGCCCATGCTTGAAAGCCATCCACTGTCGGTCTCCGCTCAATGATCGCGAGCACCGATTGCGCGGCGCCCACGTCATTCAGATTACGGGACTTAAAGATCGATCATCGATTTCAGCCAAGCCGCATTGCCGCTGACCTTTGGCGTCCCCCCATCGACGAACTTGCTAAGCAACCAGCCGACGTTATCACTCAGCTTCGGTGTGCCGCCGTCAACTGCTCCGCCTCGTCTTCGCTCACCGAGCAAGCGAATATTGGCGCGGTGGGAAGCTTCTTGCGCGGCATTATGCGCTTCGTCAACCGTTTCCATGATCTGCAGCAGCGACAATTGACGCAATCCAGCCGACGCTGAGGCCGACAATTCTGGAATGAGTGCCGCCACACTCGATTCCGCTTTCGCAAAAACGTCGCGTGTTCGCGTATCTGATTCAAGCTGCGCCAACAAGCTGCCGGCTACGTCAAGCGTTGCGAGCTGCGACTGCGCTTGCAGCAGGCCGGCGGAAGTCAGTCCCGTCGCCAGCACGATCGGCGCGATCCGCCGAAGGAACTGTTCAAACCGCAGCAATTTCAACTGCTCACGACGCACTGTATTTTCTAGTTGATGAGGCATCGCCGTTAACCTTTCCAAATGCGCACAATTGCGCGCGGAAAGGCTTGCGTGATTCCTAATGGCGTGCTACTTATAGTTGTGTGGTAGGTTTAATTAAGCGTCCGGAAGACAATCTCGTTCGCGCGGTCGTGCGAACGCTTGTCACTTATTTTCATCCGGATTTTCAGGATGGATCAGTTCCAGCAGAGCCCGTTCGATCGACGCCTGGTTCTCTCCAAATTGGAGAAGACGATATGCGGTGGAGATTACCCACGCATCATAATACCAGCTCGAATGAGGAAGTTCGTCCGCTAAAAGCCGGTCAGTTGAGGCGGTCTGATGCGTCCTCATTACCCGATAGGGAATGAATTCCCGAA
>JBBTJH010000302.1:0-4944 GCA_038059555.1 Pseudomonadota bacterium
GGATGTAGGTCAAGTGCTGCGAGTGCACGTCCTTCGTTCCCTCGATCCCGGCGAGCGCACGCTCGACCTCGGACGCCTTGGCGATCAGGACGTCGAGATCAGGTCCGTAAATACGAACGACGATGGATGCGCTTGTCCCGGTCAGCACTTCCTTGATGCGTTCGCGCAAATAGGTGAGGAGATCGCGAAAAAGGCCGGGATATCCGTCGACGATTTCCTGAATTTTCGCGACCGTCGGATCATAGTCGACGGCGGGATCAAGGCTGATCCAGAGCTCCGTGAAGTCGATCCCGACGACTTCATCCGCGACTTCCGCGCGGCCGACATGCGCGCCGAAATTGCGAACGCCCTCGACGGTTTTAAGCTCGTCCGCCGCTCTGATTGTCACACGGTTCATCGCCTCGAGCGAGGTCCCAGGCCGCTCGAGCCAGTGCATAAGGAAATCGTATTCACGAAATTTCGGAAGCAGCTCCTGGCCCATCAGAGGATAGACGATCGCTGCGGCCGCGACGGATGCCGCAAGCACCATGGCCGCCCGGCGTGGCGTCGCAAGAGAACGCTCGACGAGCGGCCGGTAGCGTTTCTTCAGCCATCTGACCAACGGCGAATCGGCCTGCCGCTTCTTTGCGGCGGAGGGCAGAAGCAGCAGACTCATTGCCGGCGTCACGGTCAGCGCGACTATCAGCGAGGCGAAGATCGCGGTTATGTAGGTGAGCGCCAGCGGCTTGAAAAACGCGCCCGTAAGGCCCGAGAGCGAGAACACGGGAATGAGCGCCGCCGCGACAATGATGCTGCCGAAAACAACGGCGGTCCTCACTTCGGTCGACGCGTTCAAAACGACTGCGAAGGCGGACTGCGGATTGTCGGCTTCGGCATTCTGGCGAAGGCGCCGCATGATATTTTCGACGTCGATAATTGCGTCATCGACGACTTCGCCGAGCGCGATGACCAGCCCGGCAAGCACCATCGTATTGATGACGCCGCCTGAATAATTGAGGACGAGCGCTGCGGCGAGCAGCGAAAGAGGAATAGCCGTGATGCTGATCAGCGCCGCACGCCACTCGTAGAGAAAGAACGCCAGCACCAGAATGACGAGGACGCAGCCGATCAATAACGCCCGGTTGAGGTTCTGGATGGAGTTCTCGATATAGGTTGCTGGCCTGAAAATGGTCGGATCGACCTTTGCGCCTTCGAGGGCCGGCGAGAGATCATCGAGCGCAGCCTCGACGGCGCGCGTCACGTCGAGCGTGTTCCCCCAGGGCTGTTTTTCGACGATGAGAAGAATGCCCGGCTTGCCGTCGATGATGCCGTCGCCGATTGGGGGCGGGTATCCTTCGACGACGTCCGCGACGTCACCGAGCGTCAGAGCCGCGCCGTCGCGATTTTCGATGATGATGCGCGCGAGATCGTCGGTGGTCCGGACGGCCGGCGCATGAGCGATCGAAAAGCGCTGATTGGGGCCTTCGACAAACGCGCCGCCGGTTACGGCAGTCGCCTTCGCCGCCGCCTGCTTCACCTGATCGATCGTCAGATTAAATGCGGCAAGTCGCGCAGGATCGATGCGCACCTGCAATTCTCGGTCACGCTGTCCCCAGACGGCGACGTTGGCGACGCCCTCGACGGACATCAGGCGCGGCCGCACCGTCCAGACCGCAAGGGTCGATAGCTCGACCTGCGACAGCGTGTCGGACTGCATGCCGATTTTCATCACCCGGCTCGTCGAGGAGAGCGGCGATAACAGCACGGGTGCGCGCGCGACGGCGGGAAGGCCCGGCGCCGCCAGGGCGACGCGCTCCTGAACAAGCTGGCGCGCTTTTAGGAGATCGACGTCGCGCTCGAAAATCACCTTGACGGAAGAAAGTCCGAGCACAGATTTCGAGCGGATGACGTCGAGCCAGGCGACGCCGTTGATCGCGTTCTCAAGCGGCGCGGTCACGAGCGCCTCAACCTCCAGCGCAGAAAGCCCCGGCGCTTCCGTCTGAATTTCAACGAGCGGCGCCGCAAATTCAGGAAACACGTCAAGCGGCGCGTTCTTCAGACCCTCGGCGCCGACAGCGACCAGCGCGATCGCCAGCGCGACGACGATGAACCGCACCCGCAAGGCGCCGGATACAAGTCCCCTGATCATTTGCCGACGCCGAATTCCGAGCCCGCGAGCTCCGCGACGCCTGCCGTCGCGACCGCGGTCCCTTTCGGCGGTCCGGCGGCTAGAACGGCAAGATCGCCCGCCAGATGATCGATGACGACGCGGCGGCGGGCGTAAACGCCTTCGCCTGTCTTTTCATAGACCCAGGAGCCGCCGTGAATGTCGGTGAAGATCGCCGCGTGCGGAACGACAAGCCTTTCGGCGGCGCCGCCAACCGGCAGGGAGACCTCGACGCGCTCGCCGGGGCGGAACTTCGCCGCGCTGTTGTCGATCGCGAAATAGAGGTCGATTGCGCCCGCCGTCGCTGTCGGCGATCCGGCAATTCGGACGCCGTCAATCGCGGGAGCACCCGCATCTGCGTTCATCGACCGCACGTGTGCGGGCGCATCAGCCGGCACGGCGTCCGCGTCGCCCGGATAAACAGGGACGCGAACGAGCGCGGCATCGAGATTTGTCACGGTAAAGAGCGTTGCGCCAGCGCTAACTAGTTGTCCGAGCCCAGCGGCGTAATCGCTGATGACGCCGGCAAGCGGCGCGCGCACGACGGCTGCGCCGGCGTCGCCGCCGCTCAGCTGCGCATTGACGCTGTTGTAAACCGCTTGCGCGCGCGCAACGTCGGCGCTCGCCGCTTCGAGTTCTTCTTCGCTCGCGCCCTCTGCCGCGACAAGCTCGGCCGTACGGCGACGTCGCGCCTTTGCGTTGTCCAATTCGATCTTCCTGACGCGAATTTCTTCCGCCGGGCTGATGCCGCTTGTCTGCGTCGCGACGCCGCGCAGCAGGAGAATCGATTGTCCGCGTTCGACAGCCGAACCGGGCGTTAATAGTCCGGCCTCGCCAGCGGCGACAACGCCCGCGAAAGGCGCGGCAACGACGGCGCGCGCCCCCGGCGCCGCGTCGACGACGCCGGCATAAGCGCGCATATTCGGCGCGGATCTGACGTCGACGGCGACCGTCGTAATGCCGAGGCGCCGTTCTGCTTCGGGCGTCAATGTCACCGTCGTCAGCGCTGATTCCGGCACGCCGTTTTCCACCTTTGACGGCGAGGGCTTAGCCGGCGCGGTCGTTTCGCCGCTGCACGACGCAAGAGCTGACAACGCGGCGAACGCCGCCATATACTGATTGAGGGTCATTGTTTCTCCAAAGCGGCGGACGTCGTCGCGAAGAGCTCGCGTCCGGCGCTGTAGTTCAGTGCGGCGATCGAGCGCCTCAGGGAAGCCGCCGCGTCCGCGCGCTTGATGTGCGCCGCGTTCAAAGCGCGCCGCGCGGTCAAGACGTCCGCCAACGGCGCGCGGCCAAGATCGAAAGACTGCCGCGTGAAGACGGCGCTGCGTTCGGCCGCCGGGATGAGATCGCTGTCAATGCGGTTGAGCGCGGCCGAAGCTGAGACCAATGCGTCATGCGCCGAGATGATCTCCGCATTGACGCGCAAGCGCACGCCGTCGCGCTCCGCGAGCGCGCGCTTCAGAACGGAGTCGGCGCGCTTTTGGGCGCCCTGACCCTGATTGAAGATCGGAACGTCGATCGCGCCGCCGCCGCTTGCCTTGAGGTCTTCGCCCTTTTCCTGGCCGAGATCGACATAGGCGCTGGGCTTCAGCACGTCGAGAAATGCGCCGCTACGATTCTTCGCGGCCGCCTCGACCGCGAGATCGGCCGCGACGACATCGGGGCGAGTTTCGAGCGCTGCCTTGAGCAGGGCGTCGCGCGTCGGGACCGACGCCGGGTCGAGGGCGATCGGCAGCGGGAGGAGTTTGATGTCGCCGAGATCTGCTCCTATGAGCGCCGAAAGCACGGTCCGGGCGGCTCGGGCGTCCGCAGCGGCGATATCCGCGTCCGATTGGCGATCAAGGGCGGCTGCGCGCGCCACGGCGGCGTCGAGCCCGGTCCCGCGTCCAAGGCCGGCCTTCACCTGCAAAATCCGCGAAATCTCGTTCAGCGCCTGCGCATCGTCGGCGAGCGCCGTGGCGCGTTCGTCCGCAGCGCCGACGACGGCGAATTGACTGCGCACATCGCGAGCGAGCGCAAGGCCGGCTTGAATCTGGTCCAAGGTCGCCTTTTTGAGGATCGCCTTTGCGGCCGCAACGCGCGCAGGCCGTCTCAAAAGATCAATCGGAATGGAAATCGCGCCTTCAAGGACGCCGGGCCCGACGGGATCGATCAGCTGCAGCGTCGGGTTCGCCGGTCTCCTAGCATCGAAGACATCCGCTTCTGCAATCCCGAGATCGGCGAGGCCTGCCCTAAAGGTCGGACTGTTGCGAAGCGCCAGTGCGACCGCTTCCTTTTCGTCAAGACCGTCAGCGAGCTGATTGTAGGTGGTCGAGTGCCCCAAGAGTGTGTCAATCGAAAGCCTGGTTTCGAGCGACGGCAGCAAGGAATCGGCAGCCCCTGGATCGTTGGCGCAGCCCGCGGCGATGCAAAGCAAAACCGCGCCCCCAAAGTCTCGTGCTGCTCGATGCCGCTGTTCAGCCACGTCGTTACCGCCCGCTCCGCTGTTAACCATGATAGGATCGCTGGAGTTAGCTTTGGGTTAAGCTATTCGCCTACCGCCAGCGGGAGCGCGGACCAGTCTGGAAGTGGTTTTTTCGAGCAGGTGAACGCCGCTTTGGGAGAATCGGCGCGCCTGAATTCCGGCCACTTATGCGTAAATCGCGACTTCCGTCTTATCCCAATAGCGGATGTAGAGCTCAGACGGCTGAAGCAAGGCGGAAATCGGACATCTGCGGCAACAATAGCGACCGGCTGTATTTCGCCAATTCTGTTGCAAAACTCCATGCATTGTTGGGCGAACGCTGATTCCCTTG
>JBBTJH010000303.1:0-17634 GCA_038059555.1 Pseudomonadota bacterium
TTCTTTTTCACAGACCGACCAATTGCAGATCGAAAGGCATTTCCGCATTGAATGATGGTTAGTCAATGCGCAACTCTCGCTCCAATGGCGCCCGTATGCATGATGGTCTTTGCAGCGAGGCTATTGCCTGTCGCGCAAGCCTCTTGCGGCGAACGGCCGGCAATGCGGGCGGCAAGATAGGCGGCGTTGAAACTGTCGCCCGCGCCTGTCGTGTCAACTGGCGCGCAGCGTTCCTTCGGCGCGACCCAACCGCGATCTTCGCCAGCGGCGAAAAAGCATCCGCGCACTCCGTCCTTCACGATGACTTCGCCGCCCGCTGCTTTTTTGACCAGCGTCGCTATTCCTTCGGCATCTGACGTTTCGAACAGAAGCGCCCAGTCCTCAACCGAAGAGAACGCAATCGATGATCGTTCAAGCGCCGAGCGGATCGCGCTTCGCGCATCATCTGCTCGCAGCCAGCCCTTGGGACGGTAATTTACGTCAAACGCCACTTCGCCGCCGCGGGAGCGGACAAAATCCATGATCTCAAAAATGCGCTCGCGATGCGCGACATCGAAAATCGACAACGTAATGCCAGTCAGATAGAGCAAAGATGCTCCCATCATCGCGGCGATCGCGCTTTCCGCCATCGGGTGACTGAAGAAAGCGCGCGCCGCGCTGTCGTTTCGCCAATAGGTAAAGCTCCGCTCGCCGTCGTCGCCGATCGAGATGGCGTAAATGCCGGGTTTGCCGCCATGAATGCGAAGGCAATGGTCAAGACCTACGCCTTCCGCGCGCCATTTTCCCGCCAGCCAATCGCTGTAGGGATCATCGCCGAGCGCCGTAACGAACTGCGGCGCGGCGCCCAACCTCGCGAGATGGACAGCAGTGTTGAGCGCATCGCCGCCATAGGCGACGCGCGCGGATCCGTCCTCGATCGCTGCGAGTTCGAGCATGCCCTCGCCTAATACGAAAATGCTCATTCGCGCACGTTCGCCTCACCAGGGCTTGTTGAGACGCTTGAAATCGTTTGTCACTGTAATTTCCCGCGCAACTTTCCGCCGGCCGAACAGGAAGGGCAGCGAGAAAAAATACGCAATCGCCGTCGGATTGAAAACAAATGAAGCAAGAAGGTGCGCCGCATCGCGCGGCGTTAGGCGCACTTCGGCTTCCAGCGAACTTTTCGGATCGCCCTTGATGATGAGCATATCGCCCTCGCGAACCAATTTTCCAATGACAAAATCGATTTCTGCAAGCGGGCTAAGGACGCGCATGCGCCGGCTCCTTCAATCTTTTCTCAGCGTGCCGATAGTTTGCGCCGCCTTTATTCTACGCTCATGAAGCGCGGGCATGTCGTCAACGTCCATTCCGGCCGGCGGCGTGAATTGGCCCCGCGCGTAAAGATCGCGGAAAACGTCTTTGACCGGTCCCAATTTGTCGGCGAGATTTCTCGGAGGTCTCCCGCTCGGGAACTGGTTCGGCGGATAAATCGGCTTTTCATAAATCTGGCGAAAACCTTCGGTTCTTACGTCAACCCAGCAATTATGATTGGAACGCGACCGGTGTTCGCGCAACGCTTCGATGTCGATTACAGCGCCGATGACCTGTTCTTCCGGATAATCGGCGCAACGCAGAACCATGCCGGTATAGTCGATGACGAATGACTTTCCGGGGCAGAATGCGCGCGGATAATAATCATAATCGACTTTTCCCCAATTTGAGCCGAGCACGTAGGCCATATTGTCATGCGCGCGGGTTCGTCGCGTGAACATCCAGAAATCCCAAGGCTCCGAAACGCCTTCGACTTCCTGCAGTGCGACGGGATGGCAGATGACCTCGCAGCCGTTATAACCGAGGGCGCGCGACACCTCCGGAGTGCAACCGTCATGACAAGTCATGGTTCCGAGCTTGCCGATATCGGTGTCGATCACCGGAAACAGCGTCTTGATGTCGCCGCCGAAGACTTCGCAATATTCGTCAAAAATGTCGTGCGGGCTCGTTCCTAGACCAATCGACGCCGGAATGTGCCATTTGTGATAACGCAATTCGACATTTCCTGACGGGCCGATGATAAAGGCGGTGTTGAACCAGCGATCGGGAAATTCCGGAACCTTTTCGATGACGCCTCCGCCTGCGATGTAAAGATTGTATTCTTTCGCTTTCTCGCCAAGCTTTCGCATTTCAGGCCCGTCAAGCGCGATCGCCTTCTTCATGAAGCCTTCAATGCCGTGCTCGCCTTTTCCGGGCGTTGTCACGCCTTGAAGGAAATATTCAGGCAGGACGACAAGCCGCGCCGGCAGCTCCCAAAAATAGCCGACGCCGAAGTCGATCATATTGCAGACGCGTTCGAGATTCTTGTTGATCCCGGCGCGATCTTCCGCAACCGTCACATGCGGCTGGATCACCATCGCGGTGTATTTTTCGATTTTCCGGCTCTTGGTCATTTCGTGATTCCTTGTTGTCATTTCAATTCGGCAATCGTTTGAGTCCGAAATCTTCCAGCATCACATTGGCTGCGACCGTTCCGGCTGCGGAAATTCCGCCGCCGGGATGACAATGCGGCCCGGTCATGTAAAGGCCGCGAATCGGCGAGCGGTAATGCGCATAGCCGGGGAATGGGCGAAAGGCGCCGAGCTGTGCGGCGATGCGTTCGCCGCCATTTGTCGTTCCGTTGACAAACGAAAGATTGGCGCGCTCAAGGCTGTCCTTTGTCTCGATATACTCGCCGAGAATGGTTCTCGAATTGATATTCGGCGCATATTGCTGGAGTTTTTTCAGCAACACATTGTGCGCATAATCATCCTTGATGTCATTCCAGGATTTTCCGCTCGCCAGCCAATTCGGCACGTATGTATCAAAGATCAGCGTATGCTTGCCATCAGGCGCGCGCGTCGGATCGAGAAGGGTCCAGCAAGCGGACCAAAGGAACGGGTCAGACGGCGGCTCGCCGAGAGACATTTCCGCATATTGCCGGATCATTTGAGGCGTTGAGTCGACGATGCGGTGAAAGGCGCAGCGGCTCATTTCAGCGCCGTTGGCAAAGTCAGGAGGCTCTGACAGCGCCAGATGCATCCGGCAGATCGTCACTTTTCCAAAAGAAAACCGTCGAACTGCTTCTGTGAAGTCGGCCGAGAGATTGTCCTCACCGACGAGCTTCAGGAAAGATTGCTTGGGTTCGAGCGATGTGACCACAGCCTTGCGCGCACGGACTTCAGATCCGTCGGCAAGTCTTAATCCGCGCGCCTCTCCGTTTTCGATAACGACTTTTTCAACCGTCGCCGAAGTGATGATGCGTCCGCCCTTTGATTCGATATATCGCGCCATGGAGTTGGGAAGTTCCTGACTTCCTCCTTCCGGAATCGCCTGACCATAAACATGCACAGCTGGGATCATGATATAAAACGATTGTCCGGCGCCTTCCTGTTCAGGAAGGATCTGCGGCGCAAGAGCCCAATTCAGCATCACCGCTTTGACGAAATCGTTCTCGAAGTTGAAGTCGACCCAGGCGCGGGCGCTCAAATTGAATTCCTGCATGCGCCTTAGCCCTTCACGGCTGTTCTCAAACGCGCGGGCCATTGTGCTCGGCGGAGCGGGAGGCGAAAAAAATGCGCGGATGAACCCGTCCTTGATCGCGCCGAATTCGTCAAAGACCTTACGATATTTCTTCGCATCCGCTTTCGAATAGCGCGCGATGCTGTCAACGGTCTTGTCGATGCTCTTGTAGATGACTATGCCCGGCCCGCCGGACTTGTCCGGATGGCCGGTGATGTGATCGGTTGAGGGAATATATTTCAGGCCGTGCCGAACGAGCTCAGGCTCCAGGAGATCCTTGAAGTCGGCATTTGCCTGAATCCAGACATGCGAGGAACCGAAAAGGTCGTGCTTGAAACCGGGGATAGTCACCTCACGGGTGACAGCGCCGCCGCCAATCCACGGATTGCGCTCAACGAGGCAAGTCGAAAGACCATACCGCGTCAGCAATGCGGCGCAGGAAAGCGCATTGACCCCTGCCCCTGCGATGACGATGTCGAATTCGGTTTCAGCCATTCACCCGCCATGCGCCCCCGCCGGTCGCGCCGCGGGAGGCTAGTCTATCCGTATGATCAGAGATTTCGTCCTCTGTCTCGAAACTTATCGACGTCCCTACCGCGCCGGCAATTGATAGTCTTTCATCGAACCTATAAGGTCTCCTAATGTCAAAAACCCCTTCCTGCTGATCCCGATGGCCCGCCGGCTGCCTCCCCTCGTATCTCTCCGCGTATTTGAATCGGTCGCACGTCACCTTAGTTTCACCAAGGCGGCCGATGATCTGCACGTTACCCAGGCGGCGGTCAGCCATCAGATCAAGAACCTAGAAGAATGGTTGGCGACGCCGCTATTTCTGCGGCTGAACCGTTCCATCAAGCTGACAAAGGAAGGCGAGGCTTTCGCCGCGGCGTTGTCGGCCGCATTCGACACTATCGCAGACGCGACGGACGCCATTGTTAAGAATACGGGCGTCCAGGCAATCAATATCGCCACTTTTGACTCGATTGCCGCCAATTGGCTCGCACCAAGGATCAAAAAATTTCAGACGCGATATCCAGATCTCGCGATAAAGATCATGACACATAACGCCTATTCGGATTTTGCCGACGGCGATATCGATGTTGAAATAAGGTATGGCGCCGGCGATTGGTCGAATTTTCACGTCGTCAAGATCGCAGACGAAGACATTTTTCCTGTCTGCAGTCCCAAGCTCATTGGCCGGCGCAAGCGCCCTCTCAGTGTCGCCGATCTTTCCGACTACGGGCTCATTCACGACGAGATGGTGATGGAGTGGACTGACTGGATCGACGCCGCCGGCGGATCCACCGACAAGGCCGCAAAAGGGCTTCGCTACAATCATTCTCATATAGTTATCCGCGCCGCCATCGCCGGTGAGGGAATGGCGCTTGGGCGCAGCTTATTGGTCGCCGACGAAATCGCCGCAGGGAGGTTGATCGCACCGTTCGAATTCAAGATGCGGTCAAAATACGCATATTACCTCGTACGGCCAAAGGAACATGCCGAAAAGTCGTGGGCGATCGCTTTTGAAGAATGGTTGCTTCTTGAGGCGGCCGAAACGGCGGCGCGGTTTAGTTGAAGATCCGCTGCATCACAGATTTGTGCTCAAGATAGGCTTCAACGCCCAATCGGCCGTGTTCGCGCCCCCAGCCTGATTGTTTGTAACCGCCGATAGGCATCGCCATATCCGGAATGCCGTGGCAATTGATCCACACGATGCCGGCGCGGATGCTGCGGCTCATGCGCTGGACGCGTGACGCATTCTCGCTCCAGACGCTCGCGGCAAGTCCATAGTCGGTGTCGTTGGCGAGGCGAAGCGCCTCTTCTTCATCGTCAAACGGAACAAGGACGGCGACTGGCCCGAATATCTCATCGCGCCACGCCGCGCTTTTTGTTTTTTTGTCGGCCAGGATTGTCGGCTCATAAAAAAAGCCGTCGCCCTCCACGATGCGGCCGCCCGAAAGACACTCAGCGCCTTCGCGCACTGACGCCTGGACGATGCTGTCTACGGATCGGCGGTGTGAGGATGAAATCAAAGGCCCCATCTGCGTTTTGTCATTGAAGGCCGGTCCTAGATGCAAAGCCCGCGCCTTCGCGCACAACCCGCCGGCAACACGGTCATAGGCGGATCGCTCGACAAGAATGCGAGTACCGGCGACGCACACCTGCCCGGCATTGCCGAATACTCCCCCGGCGGCGCCTTCAATCGCCTCGTCTATATCGGCGTCAGCAAAGATGACGACCGGCGACTTGCCGCCCAGCTCAAGAGAAAGTCGCTTGAGGTTTCCTTGTGAAGAATTGAGAATTGCGCGCGCTGACGCAGTCGACCCAGTGAAAGAAATCTTGTCGACGCGGTTATCGCGCGCCAGCGCGTCGCCGACCGTGGCGCCGGCGCCGATTACGAGATTGACAACTCCTGCGGGTATGCCCGCCTCACACAAAAGCTCGCCGAGACGCAGCGACGAAAGCACTGTCATTTCAGAGGGCTTGAGAACTACCGAGCAACCCGCCGCAAGCGCCGGCGCAAGTTTCCAGGCCGCCATCACAAGCGGCCCGTTCCACGGCGTAATAAGTCCAGCGACGCCTATTGGTTCAAGGCGCGTCGCTCCCTCGAGATCGATGCCCCGCACCGATGGTCTGAAAGTTTCGCCCGAAAGTTTCGTGCACCAGCCAGCGTGATATCGAAAGGCTTCGGCGGCGGCTGGAATTTCTCCGTTCAGCGCGCCAGCGAACGGCTTGCCGCCGTCTATCGATTCAAGTTCCGCAAGCTCCTGCCGGAATTGATCGATGAGTTCAGCGACTCGCCATAACCGCTTTGCCCGTTCAGCGGGAGGGAGATCGCGCCAGACGCCGCGTTCAAAACTCACGCGCGCCGCGCTTATCGCCGCATCGACATCTTCCGCCGACGCCGGAGAAAAAGCTGTTATCGCTTCGCCAGTCGAAGGATCGATGCAATCTACGGCGCCGGCGCCGCTCGGACGGCTCCAGTCGCCGCCAATCAGTATTTTCTTCTCGCTTGCGATAAACGCCGCGCTCGATTCGGAAAGGAGCGGCAACTGGCTCGACATCAGGCCGTCCGGTTTCTCGCGCAACTTGCGCGAAACTCACGAAGCGCTTCAATGACTGCTTCATTTTCATGTTCAAGACCGACCGTAATCCGAAGACATCCAGCAGGGCCGCCGGCCCCAACCGGACGCGGAATGATACCGCGTTTCAAGAGGAATTCGGCGGCGGCTTCGGCGGTAAAAGCGCCCGTCGCGTCGAACCGGATGAGATAGAAATTCGCAACGCTCGGCGGCACATCGTAACCGATGCTGCGGAGCGCCTCGGTGATTTTGGAAAGCCATTTTGAATTGTGCGCTTTCACCATCGCCGCATATCCGACGTCGAGGACCGCCGCTTCCGCAGCTGCTAGCGCAGCCGCATTGGTGTTGAAGGGCGTTCGGATCGGCTCGACCGCAGCGACAACAGACGGATCCGCGCACATCCACCCGATGCGAAGGCCAGCGAGGCCGTAGAGTTTCGAAAATGTCCGTGTAACGACGACATTAGGCGATTGGCGGGGCAAGAGAAGGCCGTCGTCATAGTCGGAGGCATCGACATAATCGGCATAAGCGCCGTCATAGATTATAACTACATCTTTCGGCACGCCAGCGACTAACCGCGCCAACTCATCCCGCCGCATGTAATCGCCGACAGGATTATTCGGGCTCGCCAGCATGATCATGCGCGTTTTCTTGGAGAGTCTTGATAGGATGGCGTCAGCGTCCGCCCGCATTTGCGCCTCGGGCGCAGTAATTATAGTCGCCCCTTGAGACTTTGCATGGGTGCGGCCCATAGCAAAGCTGTGTTCGCTGCAGATGACTTCTTCGCCGGGAGTAACGAAGGCGCGGACCAGCAAGAGCTGCAATTCCTCCGAGCCGTTGCCGCATACGATCTGCGCGGAGCCGAGCCCATGAATTTCGGCAATCGCCTTGCGTAACGCTTTCTGGCCGCCGTCGGGATAACGAAACAGACGCTTCGCCGCCTCGTGATAGGCCGCGATCGCATCCGGCGAGGGACCGAGCGGAGATTCATTTGAAGACAGTTTGATCGATTCAAAATGACCTTCGACCGAGGATTTTCCCTGAGCGTAAGGCGTAAGGCCGCGAACCGCCTGCCTTGCGACTATCGCAACCGACGGCTCGCCAGCCGGCGTTGACGATGCTGTTTTCCTTACAGCCATATCCGTAAGCCCTCTTCCTAGTGCCGCATCCTCATACCGCGCACCCGGTCGCGCAGGATGAATTTCCAGGGCGAACTCATTTCCCCGACTTCAACTTCGATGAGGCTTGGTCCGCTTTCTTTTAGCGCGCGCCGAAGCGCGCTTCGCATCGTCTGCGGCGAATCGGCCTTAAAGCCGGCGACGCCGAATGTCTCAGCCATTTCCGCAAATCTTGGATTCTTCAGTTCAGACCCAATAAACCGGCCGCCATACCATTCTTGCTGATGGCGCCGAACATTGCCGAATCTGCGATTGTTGAAAACAATTACCGGCAAGCTGATCCCGTATTGGGCGGCGGTAGCGAGTTCTTGCACCTGAAACATGAAACCGCCGTCGCCGGCGATCGCAACGACCGCTTTTTCCGGGTTCGCCACTTTGACGCCAAGCGCAGTCGCATACCCATAGCCAAGCGTTCCCTGATAGCCGCAAGTTATAAGCGAACGGGGGCGATAGACTGGAAAAGCGATCCAGGATGCAAATCCGACCTGAGTGATTTCGTCGACGAGAATGCCGTCTTCCGGCAATTCCGCGCGTATTGCTTCGAGGTAGGCCCTTTGTTCGGGAATTTCGGAGATCGCGGCGGCGGCGGCGGCCTTTGCGGCGGCTATCTCCGCATTCCTGCTGGCGCGCTTGCCGATCGTCCTCGCGCATTGATCCGCAAGCGCCGAAGCAACGCTCTTCGCGTCGCCGCAAATGCCGATATCCGCTTTCACAATGCGATTGATTTCTGTCGGGTCCCAATCAACGCGGATAAGCGTCATGTCGTCGTCGACGCCCCATTCCTGCAAATAGGGCTGCATCCGCGATCCGATCCCGATGACCAGATCGGCGGTTTTCCAAGGTTCGTATCCGGCGATGAAATTGCAGCCGAGCGGATGGTCATCGCTGATAACGCCGCGGCCGTTCCGGAAGGAAATCACAGGAGCCTGAATTAACTCCGCCAGACGCCGGACTTCTTCGCTCGCGTGTTGAGCCCCGCCGCCGACAACAATCAGCGGCGCCTTTGACTTGGCGATCGCCGCCGCAGCCCGCTTGACGAGATCTTCGTCGAACACTGACGCCGCATCGCTCCTGAACGCATTCGGCGCCCCGGCAGGCGCGGACATCGCCATGACGTCGGGCGGCGTTTCAATGGCGACAGGCCGCGGCCGTCCCGTAGTCATTTCCCTGAACGCGTCATTAACCACAGTTTCGATCTGCGCAGGATGATCAATGCGCATAGACCACTTCGTCAGCGAGCGAAGCGTCGTCAATTGATCCGGCAATTCATGCAGCTCGCCGACGCCGCGGCCGATCGCGCTCGAAGGTATTTGCCCCGTCACGCACAGGACAGGCGTGCTGTTTGCATAGGCCGAACACAACGCCGCCGCCGTATTGAGAACGCCCGGGCCGGGCACCACCGTATAAACGCCGACCTTTCCGGTCGATTTGGCGTAGCCAAACGCCATATAGGCCGCACCCTGCTCATGGCGCGAGCCGACATAAGTAATCCCGTCGCCGGCACGGTGCATTGCATCGAAGAAATCATTCAGCTGCCCTCCCGGCAGGCCGAATATCGTGTCGACCCCATTTGCCCGAATCGCTGAAAGCAATGCGTCCGCGCTCCTTTTTGGACTCTCGTTCACGCGCTCTGCTCCGGCGAATCTGAACTCAAAACATAATGTAAGGTTGCTGCGGCAATTTTCATTTCGGCAGACATCAACACCTCATTCCCCGAGGGGGACAAATTCATTGCAGTCGACACCGTCCGCAATTTAACGCCAGCCTTCAACAAAATAATATTTATGGGCGCAATTATTCAACGTCATCTTCCAATCCTAAACCAATTCACTTTCAAAATCGAAACGCCTGCCTTACGGCAGGCGTTCCAAAGTCATGCCGACGCATCCAGGGAGGAAGGAATCGCCGGCGCCAAAAGTCTCTTGGTTAAGTGCCCGTCGAGACTTTCAGACGAATCCCGAATTTCCTCGGGTTGGGACGCACGCGCATTCCGGCTAGACCGAAATTCTCGCTTGTCGAAGTGTAGTAGTCCTCCTGGAATAGGTTTTCGATATAGCCGGACAAGGATACATTGTCCGTGCCGACGCCCATCCGGATGTTGACGACGCCGAAGGAAGGCGCCCTGTAGGGGAATTGCGGCAGCCCCAGAAGCGACTGAGCCACGGCTTCCAGGTCAGACCTTGAAGAGGATCTTCCGAACGCCTCCGCGCGGAAGAAGCCGCTCAGATTTCCCGAAATATCGTGATCGTACTGCGCGGCGACATTCCATGTGGTTTTCGGCGTCCTCGGCAATGTCTGGCCAGTGAGGTCCACTTGACTGCCGCCGGCCAGAATTGCGACCGGAAAATCATCAAATTCGCTGTCAAGGTATCCGTAGCCGCCCGAGACGACCAAACCGTCCGAAAGCATCGCCTGCGCGTCGATTTCAAATCCGATGTTACGCGCTCCCTGGGCGTTTTGCGTCAACTCAACCGCCGAGCTGATGTCCCCAGGGATTGCGAGAAAGTTCGTCTGGATCTGCAGATCCTTCCAATCGATGTAGAAGGCCGCTGCGTTAATCAGCAAACGATTGTCGTAAGCCGCCAGTTTTACACCGACCTCATAATTCCACAGCGTTTCCGGCTGGAACGGCTGGACGCCGGCCGTGGCGGCGGTCTGAACGAAATCAAGCCCGCCGGACTTAAAGCCTTTAGACACTGTCGCGTAGGTCGAAACATTGTCGGCCCAATGATAGGTGAGCGCAACGCGCGGCGAAAAGTCGTTGAATGCACCAGAGCCCGACGCATCGGGGACGGCTCCTTCGAAAGCGATGGTGTCAAAGAAAGCGTTCGACACCTTGTCATGAGTGTAACGCCCGCCCCCTGTGAGATCGACGCGATCGCTCAAATGATATGTGCCGTCAAAGAACAGCGCAAAGCTCTTTGTTTCGAAAGCGCGATTGTTTTCGTTAATTCGAAAACCAGCCGGGATTGGCGGCAACAGCCCGGTCACCAAGCCGGTATTCGGGTGAATTATTGTTCCGACCGCGCCGGAGCGAATCGAATTGAACTGGTCGATCTGATCGTTGGCGTAAATGCCGCCGATCGTCCAATCCAGCTTCCGGTCTCCCGTTGACTGAATACGAAGCTCCTGACTGAAGCTTTCGCCGTCATAGTGGTTTTCGCGCACAAGCGTATCTGAGAAGATGCCGTCAAGATCGGCGAATCGTTCGCTTGAACTGTCAACATAACCAGTGATTGAACGGATCATGAATCCGTCAAAATCAAACTGAACTCTACCGTTAAGGACAAGGAATTCCTTCAGATTTTCCTCTTGCGCATCCTTGTCGGTCCAGCGCTGATTGGCCGGAAACAGGCCGACGGTGTCAATTGGAACAAACGTCGATCCAAAGATGCTCTGCGTATCCAGGTCGAGCACGCCGGTCGCGACAGTAGGGTCGAGACCTTCATTTTCATCGGTATAAGTCGCAGACAAATCTATGGTGACGTTTTCGCTTGGCGTTGCGCGAATAGCGCCCCTTAGATTGAGGTATTCCGAATTGCTGCTTGGCGTTCCGTTCGGATTGGCGTTCTTGATGATGCCGTCGCTTTCTTCATACGCAGCGACGAAGCGCGCTGCGAACATTTCACCCATCGGAACGTTTACTACGCCGTTGAGGCCCCAAGTGTCGAAGCTGCCGTACATCCCTTCAAGCGAGGCGTAGTATCCGTCGGTCGACGGCTTTTTGGTCGTCAGGTTGAGAGCGCCGCCGGATGAATTTCGGCCAAAATAGGTTCCCTGCGGACCGCGCAGAACCTCAATTCGTTCCATATCCTGCAACTGAGGATTAATAACGCCGTTAGCGACTGAACCGACGCTTAATTCGTCAACGTAATAGCCGATTGAATTTGCGACCGTGACTTCGCCAAGATCGACGTCGCCAACGCCGCGGATCGATATGTTGACGCCGCGCGAACCGGTTTCGCCATCCTGGGTAAAGGTGACGTTCGGCGTTAGTGCGAGATAATCAGCAGCTTCAGAGATCGACTGCTGATCAATCGCGTCGCCGCCAAAAGACTTCAGGCTGATCGGCACATCCTGGGCGCTCTGCTCCCGGCGCTGGGCGGAAACGATGATTTCGTCAAATCCGCCAGCCGAAGCGCCTTCTTCTTGTGCGTATGACGGTAGCGGCGCGAACAGCGCGAGCGCGCCGATCGAGACGGCTCCTAGCAGCGCGTGGCGCGTCTTTGGCTGCAAATTCAAATGTCTGACAGTTTCTTTCATGATGTTGTTCCCTCCCGGCTAAGTTACTGGTCGCCCGATAATCCTCATCGGCGCCGAAGCTGGTCGCTCTGCGCCGGATCGCCTGAAGCTATCGACGTTGGGTCAACGTGCTCAAATCATTGTTTTTCATCCGAATCATAATCCGTTCTAATGAGACATCGCATACAGGCTCGATTATGCGTTTTAACGATATCAATGAGAAAGAACGAAGTTTCGATGACGGTTGGCGATCAACAACTACGAGTTCTCATTGCCGGCGGCAGTTCGGGATTGGGCGCAGCGATTGCGGAAGCGGCTGTTGAACGCGGGCACTTCGTACTGGCGGGGGGGCGAAGATTTGCTGCGCCGCAACAAGTTGGCGGCGGCACGTCCCTCCTCGAAATTGCCCTTGATGTGCAGGACCAGGGTTCTTGCCGCGCTGCTGTCGCGGAAATGGAGCGCCGGTTTAGCGGCGTCGACGTCGTCATAGCCAACGCGGGCACCGCCTCAATAGGTGCGTTTGAGGAGACCTCGCTCGAAGAATTCACCCGCGTCATGGACGTGAATTTTTTCGGAGCCGTCCGGATAATCAAAGCGGCTATCCCGGTAATGCGGCGGCGCAACTCTGGGGTGATCATTGCCGTATCGTCTCTATCGGGCCTCATTGGGCTGCCGGGAGACAGCGCATACGCAGCAAGCAAATTCGCCCTCGAAGGCGCTTGCGAGGCGCTTTTCGCCGAAGTCGCTCGATTTGGGATCAAGGTCGTGGTGGTCGAGCCCGGCGCCATTGCAACCGAATTCGCAAATGCCGCGACGTTGCCGACGGAGATGGCCGAAAAGCAGGCTTACGAGTTTTTCAATGCGCATTTAAAAAAGCGCGCTCAAAAGGTTTCTGGCGGTGCGAGCCCGAAGGCAATCGCCGAGGAGATCGTCGCAATTATGGAGGCGCCCGATGGTCCGTTGCGCCGTCCGGTCGGCCATCAGGCGCGAATGATCGTCGACAGACTAAAGACGGAAACAGCGGAAAGTCGCCGGCTTCTCGCCCTTAATGCCGCGGGATTAAAATGGTGGGACGAAGGAGCAGACACGCCTCAAGGATCATAGGCCGGGGTTTTAAGCGCGCCCGTTCGTGCGACGGATTGCGCCAATAAAGGCGGCGCTAGGTTTTGCACTCCGCGCAAAAGTGCGTCGATCGACAGAAAACCTTCCGAATTTCAGCTCATAGTCGCTTGTCCACTCGAAATTATCCATCAGCGACCAATGGATGCAACCGCGCACATCCGCGCCCTTCTCCATCTCACGCCAAATAGAGCACAGCGATGCGGCAATCCCGACGCGCGCTTGTTATTTGGCTAATTCAATCCGCCAAGAAGCCCGGTAACCGCCACGCCGATAAAGGTCGCGACGACATACCCAAGGATGCCGCACATGACGCCCGGCGTAACTAGGTTTTTCCAGCCATGAGCTGATGCAACCGCTGCCGCCGGCGCCGCTCCGACAAACGCAGAAGCAGCGCCCACGACCGCGTAAGCAAGGTCAATTTTGAACACTTTCGCGCCGACGACGACGAAGACCAGGAATGTCGCAAGAATGACCAGGCCGTAGACGAGCAGAACGGGCGCCGCCTCTATAAAGGCGACCGCATCCGAACTGGCGCCGATCGAAGCGAAAAACAGATACATCGCATACACTCCAAGCTCAAAATCGCCCTCAAGCCGTTTGAAGCTTTGCGGAAAGGCATTCGCCGCAGCGATTGCGAGCAAGGTGACGATCATAATCGAATAACGGTCGATCTTGAGCGCTTCGGCGATCATCGCGGATGCAGCGCAGATAATGAAGCTGGCGGCGATTGCGCCTGCGACATGCGTCAGCCGGAATGTGGTAAGAGACAATTCAGTCGCGATTTCGGCGGGGGCCCTCTCAGTCTCTTCTATAATGCGTGAAGGCACAAAGCGCCTAATAAAAGGAAGCGAAGGCAAGGCGAGAAGTACCATGAGCGCAGCAATGCTGACGCCCGCCGACGCGCTGATCGCAATCGCGAACTGTTCCGGCGTGAGTTCGACGGCCTTTGCGACCGCGACAAAATTCACGGAACCGCCGATCCATCCCGCCGCAAAAACGCCAGCGACTTTCGGGCCGATTTCGCCCAGATCCAACAGGAAATAGCCGATCATCGCTCCCGCCAATACGCCGACGCTCGCGACAACAAAAGCAAGCATCACCGGTCCGCCGTCGCGAATGACGCGCGAGAGTTCAGCCTTAAACAGCAGGAGCGGGATCGATAACGGGACAAAATAGGTTCCAATGAAGTCATATACCGACGACTTCAGCGGGATGACATGAGTATTGGCGAGCACGGTGCCGATGACGATAACCCAGACGACGCCCGATGTGCGTTTGCCGAGCCATGTGCCGTCCAGCCAAATGCCCAGCCACGCGAGCGACGCCATCACGGCCGAAAGAGAAAAGATGTCGTCAGGACCGATCAGCGGCGCGGCGGCGTCAAAGGTCATGTCGGGGTCTCTCCATTCTTACGTCACCAATTCCACATCGCCCCGTCTTCGAGACGGTTCACCGGCAAATAGGCTCTTGAATAGGGATATTTCGCCGCCAGATTTTCGTCGATGTCGACGCCATGTCCCGGCTTTTCGCCCGGATGAAGGAAGCCATCCCTGAATTCATAGGCATGCGGGAAAACCTCATCCGTCTCCTTCGTATGCCGCATATATTCTTGCACTCCGAAATTCGGAATCGCGACGCCGAGATGAAGTGAGGCGCCCATGCAGATTGGAGACAAATCAGTCGCGCCATGGCAGCCGCTGCGCACATTATACAAACTTGCAAAATCGAAAATTCTTCGCAAATGCGTAATGCCTCCGGCGTGCACGACCGTTGTCCTGATGTAGTCGATTAACTGCTCCGCAATCAGCGTTTGACAATCAAAAATTGTATTGAAAACTTCACCGACGGCTAGCGGCGTTGTAGTGTGGCGCCGGATAAGACGGAAATTCTCCTGGTTTTCGGCGGGAGTCGCGTCTTCCATCCAGAACAGTCTGTAAGGCTCCAATGACTTTCCGAGCCGAGCCGCTTCTATAGGCGTCAGTCGATGATGAACGTCATGCAGGAAATGCGGATCAAAGCCGAATCGCTCTCGCAGCTTTTCAAACAATCGCGGCGTATGATCGAGATATTTTGTTGTCGACCAAAAGTTTTCGCTCGGAAGGCTGCCGTCGGCCGGCTCGTAATACATCTTGTCTTTCGATACGCCGTAGGTCGACCTAAGACCCGGCACGCCCGACTGGGCCCGTATCGCCTTGTAGCCAAGTTCGACATATTTGGCGACTTCATCGACGACTTCGTTAATGTCGCCCCCGTTTGCGTGGCCATAGACCATGACCCCGGTTCTGCTCTTGCCGCCAAGCAGTTGGTAAAGCGGCAGACCCGCAACTTTCGCCTTTATATCCCATAACGCCGTATCGACCGCTGCGATTGCGGTCATCGTCACCGGCCCTCTGCGCCAATAGGCGCCACGATAGAAATATTGCCAGATGTCTTCAATCTGGTGAGGATCCCGGCCGATCAGACATGCCGCGAGGTGATCTTTCAAATATGATGCGACCGCCAATTCGCGCCCATTCAGCGTTGCGTCGCCGACGCCGTAAACGCCTTCATCGGTCACAATTTTCAGCGTCACAAAATTGCGACCCGGACAAGTGACGATAACCTTGGCTTCGGTAATCTTCATGCCAGTGACGCTCCGCAAAATGCTCAGGCGCCGCTAGTTAGGCGCTAACGGCAATGAAATTCAATTTATTGGGAATAATGGGTGGCATTAGCGATGCTGATGTGACGCTCGATGATTGAATCGGAAGGGGGTAGCGGCGACGCTAAATTGAAAGAGCGACCCGACGCCCTTGCCTAAACCGGCGTTGGAGCTGACAATCCATAGCCATCCTTTGTCGCATGGAAATACGGATCGCCGTCATGAAGCACCGACTGTTCCTCCTCATCCTTGCGTCGTTCTCAAGCCTTTGCTCATTCGTATCAGCGGCAGGTCAATCAACTCCAAGCCCGAATATTGTCATCATTGTCGCAGACGACCTCGGATTCGGCGATATTGGCGCGAACGGCGGAAAGAAAATCCGCACGCCAAATATTGATCTGATTGCGCGGCGAGGCGTAAATTTCTCGCAGTTTTACGCTAGCGCCAATGTTTGCTCGCCGTCGCGCGCAGGCATGATGACTGGGCGTTATCCAATCCGAAGCGGCCTTGCTTATGACGTGATCGGCGCGAATGATGAAAGGGGCATTCCGGCATCAGAGGAAACGATCGGCGAACTCGCCCGGCGCGCCGGCTACGCCACGAAGTACATCGGCAAATGGCATCTCGGGCGATTTCCCGAATATGCTCCGACGGCGCATGGGTTTGATGAATTCTACGGCGTTCCTCATAGCAACGACATGCCGAATTTTGCGCTCTACGATGACGCTGAGATAATCGAGACGCCGGTTAACCAGTCAGCTCTCACTGCGCGCTATGGCGAAAAGGCGGTCGAGTTCATCGACCGGAAGCGCGCGAAGCCGTTTCTCCTTTTCCTATCGTATACTGCTCCGCACATACCGCTTTATGCATCCCAGGACTTTCGCGGAAAATCTGACGCGGGAGTTTATGGCGACGTCGTTGAAGAACTCGATGCGAGCGTGGGGCGCGTCGTCGACGCGCTAAAGCGCAGCGGTACGCTTGATAACACCGTAATATTTATCACAAGCGACAATGGCCCATTCTTTGAAGGCGGAACTGCCGGTCTCAAAGGCGGAAAGGGCTCAAGCTGGGAGGCGGGATACCGCGTCCCGATGATCGTCAGCTGGCCCTCGGGCGGTCTCAAACGCGGCGCGCAGCGCGCCATTGCAATGAATATCGACCTCCTGCCGACTGTAGCCGAAATAATCGGCATCCCGCCGCAGTCAACGCAGATCGACGGCGCCAGCTTGCTCGGCCTCTTGCGCGGGAAGAAAGCAACAGCGCACGACCGCCTGCTTTATTTTAACAACGAAGACATTGTTGGCGTGCGCAATCAACGGTGGAAATATCTGACGCATGCCTATTATAGGCGCTCCCTCGGCGCCTTTGAGAAATTCGGCACGTTGGACGGATTTGAGGAGGGTTATGATCTTTTGTTCGACGCTTCCGACGCTGGCGGGGAGGAATATAGCTATGCGGAACGCGAGCCGGAAGAATTGTCCAATCTCAAGCAGGCGATAACGGACGCGCGCGCCGAATTTGATGCTTTACGAACGAGGCCGCCGGACAAGACATTTCCTGAATAGAGGTAACAAGCAGCTGAAAAAACGATTTTCAATAAGGTAGGGACTGACCTAGGTCAGCCCCTAACTATTTGATATTATTTATCACTCTTCAGTCCCACGCGAACGCCGCCAACTTTTCCACCCTCGAAGGAGGGTTTTGTTTTTGCTTCTACGAAATCAAGAGGCGCCAAACGCTGACGCGCGATCGACGACTGAATAACGCCCGCCCAGGTGCGGACGAGAAACGCTTCGAGACAACCAGGAGGTCCTGACTTCTAAGCGGGCCTTTAACCCCT
>JBBTJH010000304.1:0-13413 GCA_038059555.1 Pseudomonadota bacterium
TTCGGCGTGACGGGGGTTACCGAAGGCAACCCGAGGCAGGGGCAGACCCAAAGTTTCTCGTCCGGGCTATTTTACGGCAGAGGCATCGTTGGAACCACCTACTTCGGCTCGATCACGATGAGGTTCTAGAGGGGGAGTGACGCGGAGGCGCCGTCCTCCCGGGCAATCCTTCGCGTCGCCAGCTCGGCGGAGAGTTTCATCCTGACTCTCCGCCGGTTTTATTTAGAAAGCCGCCGATGATAGAGCGCTGCTTCGATCGCCTTTTCCAGATTGCGCTTGTCGCCATCGCCGCCCTTGGAATTAACGCCTGCGCGAAGACCGCGCCAAAAGGCGAAGCGCCAGACGACGCGTTCAGCTACACGGTTTCCGAAGGCAAAAACCTCAATTCATTCGTGCTCGATCGAAATGTCGCGGCGCACCTTCTGCTGCGATCCGGACATGATCCGCGCATCGTCGTTGCATTTCCTGCCGGCAATAGCGGCGTCGGCGTGTGGTTCGACCATCTCGACCAGGACGTCGCTTGGCGCCTTGATGGGCCGCTCGAAAGCGTCATCGTCAAGGATCCAAAAGGGCGTCCGCTTTATGGCGTGCGATTTCGGGCGAGCGTTGACGCATCGCATCTTTCCATCAAGCAAGGCGTGTTGTCGAATATTCGATACTTAAGGGACTATCAGGCGATCAGCCAGTTCCCGCCGGAAGTCACCGCCGCCATGACGGTGCAAGGGCGATCGATCTTTTATCAGCGCGACCGCCTCGATGGCGCACCAGGGTATGAATTGAAAATCGACGTTCTAGAGGGCCGCATCAGCAAGGGAGCTATTCTCGCGCCGAGTAGCGGCAGGATCAGTCTCGAAATTCTGGCGGCGAGCGGCGACACGCCGCTTACCCCGTTCAATGAAGCCGACCTTCTCAACGAGCATGCGGCAGACGATCCGGCGGCCCGCAATGCGCTGAGGTTTCTCGCTTACCGGGAGAAATTCCTCGCGGGCTCCTGGCGCTTCAACACCTATTTTGGCCGCGACACGTTGATGTCGGTCCAGCTCTTGATGCCGGTTTTGCAACCTGCCGCGGTAGAGGCGGGCCTTAATGCGGTGCTGGCGCGCTTGTCGCCAAGCGGCGAGGTCGCGCATGAAGAAGGCGTTTCTGAATTCGCCGTCCGCGAACATGTGCGGGACAATCTGCACCTTGGCGATACGGCCACCCTCGACTACGGCATGATCGACGGCGATTACATGCTGGCGCCCGTCATGGGGCATTACCTCCTCGATAATCCTGAGGGCCGCGAGAGAGCGCTCGCCTATCTCAACGGCCAGATCTTGGATGAGACCGGAACCGCGAAGACTGAATACGTCGGTGACGCGCTGGTCAGGAACATGCGGCACGTCATCGAAAAGGCGATACCGTTCGCGGCGGATCCAAAATCGGCGACGCTGGTCTCGATCAAATCAGGCCGCGCGACGGGCGAGTGGCGCGATAGCGAGGAAGGTCTCGGCGGGGGGCGCTATCCTTACGACGTAAACGCCGTCTTTATTCCGGCAGCGTTATCCGCGATCGCGAAGCTTTATGAGGCTGGCATGCTCGATCGCTATCTCACATCGGCCGATCGGGAAGCGTTCGCTAAAGCCGGAGCCATGGCGTCGGTGTGGCGGGAGCACGCGCCGCCTTTGTTCAGCACGACGCTTGACGCAGGGGCGGCAAAAGCCGCCATCAGCACTTATGCCGCGTCGCTCGGCGTTGATGCCGGCCCCGCTCTGGCGGCCGTCGGCGAGCAGCAGGTTTCCTTCCATGCCGTCTCACTTGACGCCGCAGGGGCGCCGGTTCCGGTGATGAATTCAGATGAAGGGTTCGCGCTGTTGTTTGGCGATCCCCCTGCTGCCGATCTTGATGCGTATGTCGCGGGGATCATGCGGCCGTTTCCAGCAGGCTTGATGACGGACATTGGCCTTCTCGTCGCCAATCCTGTTTACGCCAGCCCGGAAATGCAATCGCACTTCACCAAAAATCATTATCACGGCGCAGTCGTATGGTCCTGGCAACAGGCGACGCTTGCCGCCGGTATCGAGAGACAGTTGAAACGCGCTGATCTGCCGGCGGATGTTCGAGATCGTCTGTCTACGGCGCAAAAGACGCTCTGGACGGCGATCAAGGCGGCGCGCGACGTGCAAAGTTCCGAATTGTGGTCTTGGGATTTCAATGACGGACATTTTGTAGTCGTGCCCTTTGGGGCGGACAGCGCCAATGTCGACGAGTCGAATGCAGCGCAGCTCTGGAGCACGGTTTATCTGGCGGTCCAGCCGCCCCAGTAAACGGTCGCCACAGTGATCCGCCCCGCCGCAACGGCGCGGCGCGCTTTATTCTGCAGTGAGAAAACTCGCGATCGTCAATCGCCCCTCGCGCGGGCTCGCTGAAAGCCGGCTCCCGGCGCTGATCGCGCCGCTGTGCAAGACGCGCCCGCGATAAATCACGGCGCGGTTGAACTTGCCGTCCACCTTGCCAGTCATCTCGAATAACGGCGTGTCGCCGCAGATATAGGCTGGAGGCGGAGAGCCATGGCAACGCAGCTCGTCATTGAGGCTGGCGAAGTAGGCGGCGCTGCGCTCCTGGTCGAGCGTTTCAAACCCGGTTGAGCGGTGGCGATAGAACGCTGTGCCGTCGTGATCGTTCTGCGAAAGATAGTGCACGATCGCCATTCGCCCGGGCTCGAGCGAATCGACATGCGGCAGCCGTTGCTCGATCGTCAGCTGATCGCGAGGCGTGGTGACGATTGAATAAGAAGCGCGCACCACATCGGCGCCCTTCGTCATTCCGAAAACATCGACCATCGCAGACGCAATGGCGGTCTGCACAGCGCTAAAATAATCCGGGGGCAGCGCCGCTTTGACGCCGGGATAATAAAGATCGTCCGGAAAGAAGTCGGCTCCAGCCGCGTAGTCGCGCAATCGATCAGGATCAGGCGCGAAGTCGTCGATAATCGCGATCGGCTCCATTTCCTGACCGACGGTCAGGCGCTCAATTGAGGGCCGCGTCATCGTCCTGCGCTGTCTCCGGCGCCGCCGCGGGCGAGCATCGCTCTCAAAGCGTCCTCGTGCAGCGGCAACGTCGGCACGCTCCGCGCGATCACTTGCTCAATCTGCTCTAGCTGGGCGGCGTTGAGGCGCGGATCGAGCGTATCCGTCAACGGATGGTAGTCGCTCGAATCAAAGCCCTGACCATGCAGAACGGCGACCCAGCTTGTTTCCTTGAAGAGTTCGTCCGTGCCGAGCATCAGCCGCCCCGAACGCTGAAAATCCGCAATCCTTTCGGAGAGGCTGTCGGGAATTGGCATGTGCTTGCAGTATTCCCAGAGCGGCTCGGTCCGCTCCTGCGTCGCATGATAATGCAGGATCAAAAAATCCTTGATGTTGTCCATGTCGAGATCGAAGAGCTTATTGAATTGCGCGGAGAGGCCCTTGTCGCAATCCCGGTCCGGGAACAGCGACAACAGCTTGGCGATGCCGCTCTGGATCAAATGAATGCTGGTCGACTCAAGGGGTTCCAGAAACCCTGACGAGAGGCCGATCGCGACGACGTTGCGATCCCAGCACTTGCGCCGGCGTCCGGCGGTGAAGCGGAGCACACGGGGATCGGCGAGGGGAGGGGCGTCGAGATTTTCAAGAAGAACGCGCGCCGCATCGGCGTCGCTGATGAAACTGCTGCTGTACACATGCCCATTGCCGGTACGGTGCTGCAACGGAATGCGCCACTGACATCAGGCCGCGCGCGCGGTTGACCTCGTAAAAGGGGTAATGCCCTAGACCTTCTCGCACGGGACCGCGACGGCGCGGTCGCAGGGCAGCCAATGCGACCAGTCGTCATAACCGGCGCCCAGCGCCCCCTCGATCAACAGCGCGCGAAATCCCGAGCAGTCGATGAACAACTCGCCGTCGAGGCGCTCGCCGCGCTCGGTCGTCAGCGCCGATACAAATCCGCTTTGCGGATCGCGTTCGATAGCGGCGAGTTTTCCCTCATGCCGAACGACGCCGGCAGCTTCCGCGATGGTTCGCAGATGACGCGCATAGAGCCCGGCGTCAAAATGATAGGCATAGCCGAGCGACGAAAGGATCGACTTTTGATCGTCGACGGGGAAGGCGACCCTCCCCGCAAGGGCAAGCTGCGCCGCCATGGAATAGCGGGTGAGATCGGCCGCCCGCCCGTCCCGGCGCGCTTTCAGCCAGCGCGGATAAAACGCGACCCCGGGCAAGGTGACGCCGTAATATCCGAACGGGTGGAAATACGCGTGACCCGGCCGCCGCCAATCGACGAACTCAATCCCGAGTTTGAAACTCGCCTTGGTCGCCCGCAAAAATTCCGCTTCGTCCAGCCCGATCAATTGATTGAACCAATGGATCGTCGGGATCGTCGCTTCGCCGACGCCAATCGTTCCGATCTCATCCGACTCCAGAAGCGCAATCTTAAGGCGCGGCCCGAACGATTTGGCGAGGGCGGTCGCCGTCATCCATCCGGCGGTCCCGCCGCCGAGGATTACGACTTTTTCAATTCTGCGGTCGCTCTGCGAACTCGTCATTTGATGCGCCATTCACTCTCGCGGTTCGGGTTCTGGCCCAAGTTTCAACGGGCGATCTTCGATTTTCATGATGCTCAATTATTGCATGATATTCAATCTGGAAGCGCGCTGATTTTGAAGTTTCCCAAGACAAGTCGACGCCTTCTTGCGCAAACTTTCCTTGATTGAGCTCCGGCGGCAGACAGTCCTTTGGCGTTTTTTTTCGATGCCTATCGCGTCGGCGTCATCACGTTTTTGCGAGAAAGCACTTATCGGCGCGCTGAACATAAGGGCCGGGTTTTGTGGCGGTTGACTCGCTAAGCGCATGTACATAGGAGTCCTAAGCATGAAGCGAAAAGCCGATTCTGCAACCGACCAGCTGGCGACGGGACTTGAGCGCCTCTCAGCGGCCGCGCGCCGTGAAGACTGGCGTTCGGCCGAAGAAGGCGGGCTGACGCCGACCCAGGCGGACATTTTGCGCCTCGTGCTGTCGCGCGCGGGCGGGGTCGGTTTATCGCTGGCGGCCGCGCATGCCGGCGTCAGTCAGCCGACGGCGAGCGACGCGGTAAAGGCGCTGGTTCGCAAGGGGCTCCTCGAAAAGCGGCCCGACCCCAAGGATGGCCGGGCGGCGCTTCTCAAAGCGACGCGCGCCGGGCGCGCTGCCGGCGCTCGTTGGGAAAGCGGATTTAAACTGATCGCGAGCGCGATCGCGAAGCGCGATCAGGCGCTGCTTCTCGGCATTGTTGTCAGCGCCATTCGCAAGCTCGAACAGCAAGGCGCGATCTCACCGCAGCGCATGTGTTTGACCTGCACGCATTTTGTCGGTGACGCGTATCCGGGCGGCGTCAAACCGCACCATTGCCGCCTCCTCGAAACTCCGATCGGAACGGGAGACTTGCGCATCGACTGCCCGGAGCATGAGCCGCGACGGGTCGCCTGAATTTCCGGGAAAGTCCCGGCATGGCGCGCGGCAGGCCGGTCTGCCGCAATTATCTGAGGAGTCTCCCATGAAATCCAAAGCTGTTTTTTATCACGCGGGATGCAGCGTCTGCACCGACGCCGAAACCATGCTCGCCGGCTCACTAGACCCCGCGCGGTTCGATGTTGAGGTCGTAAATTTCGCAGCATCGCCGCACCGCGTCGCGGAAGCGGAAGCGGCGGGCGTCAAATCGGTGCCGGCATTTGTGATCGGCGGGCGCCCGTTTCACATCAACCACGGTGCAACGATGGCGCAGGTAAAAGGCGTCGCCTGATCAGGTGATGGACGCGCGTTCCCGAGAGGGGTCGGCCGTCCTGCGCGCAAAACGCCCTGACTAAGAAGGGCGATCGCTTTCAGCGAATAGCCCCGCCGGGCCGATAGCAAAAACCAAAAGACCGGATCATCGGGCGTGACACCCATATCGCGTCCGATGGTCTTAAATGCGTTGGCAGGGATGTGGCAGGGCCGTGCAGGCGCCGGCTCCTTTAAAAACGGGGGGATTACCGCATGACCACAGTTTCGTGCGGGAATAAGACGCCCGCATGAGGAGATGGCGGCGACCGAGCGCCGCCTTGAACGGCGCTTATTCCCGGCGCTGTGTCCCCGACTATCGAGCGGCGTGATCCAGAAGCCGTTGGTTGAATTTTGCTCATTTGAGCGGAGCTAATACCGAGACGGCGTGCGGAGCCATTCAGGGGCGGGCGCGCGCCCTCCCGCCTCGTGCGCGGCGGCGCTGCGTTAGGGACTGGCGTCAGTTGGAACGTAATTCGAACAAAAACTGTCTGGCAGCGCCGAATATGTGTCTAGCGATGCCGCTAAGTGTTTCAATTGAAACACTTTCCTCTGGATAATGGAGGCCACGGCCGGAATCGAACCGGCGTACACGGCTTTGCAGGCCGCTGCGTCACCACTCCGCCACGTGGCCTCATCGACGCCCCCTTTTGGGGAGGGACCTCTTAGCCCGGACTTTCGGCCCGGTCAAAAGGGTTTGCGGCGCAGGTTGCAGAGAGGCGCGACGGGTTGTAATTCCGCCTTCCGGAACCAGACGAAAGCGCCGCCCCCCATGGATTTCGCCGCCGCCAGACAGCACATGGTCGACAGCCAGGTGCGCCCCAACGACGTCACCGACCCGCGCATCTTGCGCGCCTTCGAGACCGTCGAGCGGGAGCGCTTTCTTCCGGCCGAGGTGAAGGTGCAAGCCTATTTCGACAGCGAGACGCCTTATGCGCCCGGTCGGACCATGCTCACCGCGCGCGACCACGCCAAACTTTTAAGCGCGCTTGAGATCGACGCGGGGGATCTCATTCTCGATGTCGCCTGCGGCTCGGGCTATTCGGCCGCCATCTTGTCGCAGCTTGGCGAAATGATCGTCTGCGTAGAGAAGGACGAGGCGCTCGCGGCGAAAGCGCAGGATAACTGGAGCGGCGCCGGCGTCGTCAATGCGGCGGTCATAGCCGCCGATCCTGTCGCGGGCGCGCCCAAACAAGGTCCGTTCGACGTGATCGTTATTGCGGCCGCCATCGGGGAAGAGCCGACGGCGCTGTTGAAACAATTGAAAGACGGCGGGCGTCTTGGCGCTATTTTTCGCAAAGGCGGCGTCTCCAAAGGCGTCGTCTGGCGCCGGTCCGGCGCGGCGACGGCTGCGCATGAGATCTTTGACGCCTCGGCGCGGATGATCGCTCCGGGATTTACACCGCCGAAAGCGTTTGTCTTTTAGGCTGATTGCGCCTCAGACTGCGCTCTCGCCTTGAAGGGCTGCGGGGCCGCCGCCAGTGCGGAACGGCCGAAAGGATTTGTGATGCGTAAGTCTTTGCTGGTCAGCGCCGCGTTTGCCGCCTTGATGTCGCCGGGCGCCGCTTTTGCGCAAACGCTCGAAGAAGCCCTGACCATGGCCTATCAGTCGAACCCGACGATCGGCGCCGAGCGCGCGCGCCAACAGGCGACGAAAGAGCTGAAAGCGCAAGCCTGGGCGAGCGCACTGCCGCAAGTGCAGGGCAGCGCAAATTACACCAAGCTTGATCAGACCCAGTCGTTCAACCAAACGGTCTTCGGGCAGACCGTGGTGACGGAGCGGCAGTTTAATCTTGATTCAAGGGGCGCTCAGATCTCCGGCGAACAGGCGATCTTCACAGGGCTCAGAAATTTCAACGCCATCCGCGCGGCGAAAGCGCGCGTCAAAGCGGGCGACGCGCAACTTGCCCTCGTCGAGCAGGACGTGTTGCAGCGCGCGGCGCAATCCTATTTCGACATCGTGCGCGATATGGAAGTCTACGACGCGACGAAAAACAATGTCGATGTGCTCTTGCGCCAGAAACGCGAAGCCGAGCTTCGCTTCGAAGTCGGCGAGGTGACGAAAACCGATGTGGCGCAGGCGGACGCGCGTCTCGCGCAATCTCGCGCGCAACTGACGACGGCGCAGGCGCGCCTCGCCGTCAGCCGCGCGTCTTTTACGGAAATTATCGGCCAGACGCCCGCAACGCTTGAAACCGATCCGGCGCTGCCGCCGGCGCCGTCATCGCTCGAAGAAGCCCTCTCGGTCGCGGCGCAAGGCTCGCCAGCGCTTGTGCGCGCGCGCATGGCCGAAGAAGCCTCGCGCCGGAATGTCGCGGTCGCCAAGGGCGCTTTCGCGCCGACGGTGTCGTTGACGGCGAGCTATCAGTATGCGGAAGAGCCAAATTCCTTCATCAACAATGACGAGCAATTCGCCTATGGCGTCCGGGCGAGCGTTCCGATCTTCCTCGGCGGCCTCAATATCAGCCGCATGCGCGAGGCGAGGGCGCTCCATGAAGCCGACCGGCGCCGCATCGAAGAGGCCGAGCGCCGCGCGACGGCGGCGGTGACCGCCTCGTGGGAGCAATTGTCAGCGGCGAGAGCGAATATCGTGTCGGCGACCTCGCAGGTCGATGCGAACCAGCTCGCGCTCACAGGCGTCCGCCGCGAAGCGCAACTCGGCACCAGGACGACGCTTGATGTCCTCGACGCGGAGCAGGAATATTTGAACGCGCAGGTCGCGCTCGCCAACGCCGAACGGGACGCCCGGAGCGCGACCTTCCAGCTGTTGGCGGCCATGGGCGTTCTGGGGCCCGACACCGGCGAAGACGGCAGCTAGCCCGTTAACCGGGGGTAAACCGCGAGGGTTGCAGGTTTGCGCGAAGCGGCTGAAAAGAAACGCTGAACTCTAATCCGGGCGACCGCTAACCACAGGGCATCAGGTCCATGAGCAACCCACAGCCAGAACCGAGCATGGAAGAAATCCTCGCTTCGATCCGGCGCATCATTTCCGAAGACGAAGAAGAAGCGCCGGCAAAACCCGCGGCGCGCGCTGAACCCGTTCGCATCCCGGAGCCGCCCGCCCGTCCGGCCGCCGCATTCCGCCCGCCGCCGCCCCCTGCGCCGGCGCCGATCGAACAAGAACAGAAGTTTGCAACGGAAGATATTGAAATGATTAGGAAAAATGTCGCAGAAGCGATCGACGACGAAGACGGCATTCTTGAATCGACGACTGCCGCCGCCGCTTCAAAGGCGTTCATGAGCCTTTCCCAGACCGTTCAGATTTCGAAGGGGGAAGGCCACACGCTCGAAGATATCGTGGTCGAAATGCTCCGGCCGATGATCAAAGACTGGCTCGACACCAACCTCGCCGAAATCGTCGAGCAAAAGGTCGAAGAGGAAGTCCAGCGCGTCGCCCGCCGCCGCCGCTAGGCTCTCCCTCAGGGGAATTTGAAAAAGCCGGCGGAAACGCCGGCTTTTTTGTTTCACCCCGTCCCGGCGAGAGGTTTCTTTTGCGCTGCGGCAAGTTCACGTTAAAACCGCCGATCCTTCAAATAACGGACTGACCGGACCCATGCTCGACAAAGCCTTCGACCCGCAAACCGCCGAACCCCGTCTTTATGAAGCGTGGGAGACCTCTGGCGTCTTCAAGCCGTCGGGCGCGGGGGAGCCCTTCACCATCGTCATTCCGCCGCCGAACGTGACGGGCTCGCTCCATATGGGGCACGCGCTCAACAACACGTTGCAGGACGTCCTTTGCCGGTTTGAACGCATGCGCGGGCGGTCGGTGTTGTGGCAGCCGGGAACCGACCATGCCGGCATTGCGACGCAAATGGTCGTCGAGCGCGAAATGGCCAAACGCCAGGAGCCGCGCCGCACCGAAATCGGCCGTGAGAAATTCCTCGAAAAAGTCTGGGCGTGGAAAGCTGAGAGCGGCGGCACGATCATTTCGCAGCTAAAGCGCCTCGGCGCCTCGTGCGACTGGAGCCGCGAGCGCTTCACGATGGACGAGGGGCTCTCCAACGCCGTGCGGAAAGTCTTTGTGCAGCTTTATCGCGAAGGGCTCATTTATCGCGACAAGCGCCTCGTCAACTGGGACCCGAAACTGGTGACCGCGATCTCGGATCTTGAGGTCGAGAACACCGAAGTCTCCGGGCATTTCTGGCATTTCAAATATCCGCTCGAAGGCGGCGCGACGTATCAGTTCCCTATCGCGCATGACGAAGATGGAAACCCGACCGAGTGGGAAACGCGCGATTACATCTCGATCGCGACGACGCGGCCCGAGACGATGCTCGGCGACGGCGCGGTTGCCGTGCACCCCTCCGACAAGCGCTATGCGCCGATTGTCGGCAAGAAGTGCCTCTTGCCGCTCGCAGATCGCTATATTCCGATCATCACGGACGAGTATCCTGATCCCGATTTCGGCTCCGGCGCGGTGAAGATCACCGGCGCGCACGATTTCAACGACTACAAAGTCGCGCAGCGCAACAACATCAAACTTTACATCCTGATGGACGAGCGCGCGCGCATGCTCGACGCCGATTACATCCCGGAGAAATATCGCGGACTCGATCGCTTCGAGGCGAGGAAGCAAGTCGTCGCCGACATCGACGCGCGCGGGCTCCTGATCAAGGTCGAAGACAAGAAGATCATGCAGCCCTTCGGCGACCGCTCGAACGTCGTCATCGAGCCGATGCTGACCGATCAATGGTATGTCGACGCGGAACAGCTGGCGAAGAAAGCGATTGACGCCGTCCTTGACGGCAAGACGAAATTCACGCCCGAAAACTGGACGAAGACCTACTTCCAGTGGATGCGCAATATCGAGCCGTGGTGCGTGTCGCGTCAGCTCTGGTGGGGCCATCAGATCCCGGCATGGTATGGGCCGGACGGTCATATCTACGTCGCCGAGACCGAAGAAGACGCGATGAAGGACGCGATCATACGCCTCACCGCTGAGGGTTATTCGCTCGAGGACATCAATAATATGCGCCGCCACGAAGGCGGCGAGGGCCCGCTGCTCGTGCGCGACGAGGACGTGCTCGACACCTGGTTTTCGTCGGCGCTCTGGCCGTTCTCGACGCTGGGCTGGCCGGAGGACGCTTCTGCTTCCTCGCAAGGCGGGAAGCAAAGCCTCCTTGCAAAACACTATCCGACCAATGTTCTCGTCACCGCGCATGACATCATCTTTTTCTGGGTCGCGCGGATGATGATGATGGGAACGCACTTCATGAAGGATGTGCCGTTCAAGGACGTCTACATCCATGCTCTCGTTCTCGACGAGAAGGGGCAGAAAATGTCGAAGTCGAAGGGGAACGTCATCGACCCTTTGACGTTGATCGACAAATACGGCGCTGACGCTCTGCGCTTCACGCTCGCAGCGATGGCGGCGCAGGGGCGCAACATCCGCCTTTCGGAAGCGCGTGTTGAAGGCTACCGGAATTTCGGCACCAAACTCTGGAACGCGGCGCGCTTTTGCGAAATGAACGGCTGCGTGTTCGATGAGGGTTTCAAGCCGGCGATGGCGAAGGAAACCCTGAACCAGTGGATCATTCACGAAGCGGGCAAGGCTGCCGCCGAGACGATGGGGGCGCTTGAGTCCTATCGGTTCAATGACGCCGCCGGCGCGGTCTATCGCTTCGTCTGGAACGTCTTTTGCGACTGGCACCTTGAGCTGACGAAACCGATCCTGATGGGGCCGGACTGCGCCGCCAAAACCGAAACGCAACAGGCGACGGCGTGGGTGTTGTCCGAAATATTAAAGCTGCTGCATCCGTTCATGCCTTTTGTGACGGAGGAGCTCTGGCGCGAAACTGCAGCGCGTCCAAAAGCGCTTGCCGTCACGTCATGGCCGGCTCCCGGCGACTTCCCCGCTGCCGAAAAGGCGGCCGAGGAAATCAACTGGGTGATCGGGCTCATTACGGCGATCCGTTCGGCGCGCGCTGAAATGAACGTTCCCGCGGGCGCGAAAATCCCGATGATCGCCGTCGGCGCCGACGCTTCCGTCTCGCTAGCCATTGACGCCAACCGCGATCTCATCGCCCGCCTTGCGCGCCTTGATGAAATTCATCTTGCGTCAACGTCCCCGAAAGGCGCCGTTCAGATCGTCCATGAAGGCGGCGTCTACGCGCTGCCGCTCGCGGGCGTCATCGACATCGACGCCGAAAAATCGCGCCTCAAAAAAGAATTCGACAAATGCGTCAAGGAAATCGAGACCATCTACAAGAAAATGTCGAACCCGAATTTCGTCGACAAGGCGCCGGTGGAAGTCGTGGAGGAAAACCGCGAACGGCGCATCGCATTTGTTGAGCGGCAGGAAAAACTTACCGCAGCGTTGAAGCAGATTTCAGAGGCGTAGGCGAACTCCACCCTCATTAGCGGCAGGAATTCTCCGAGGCGCTCAAAACTTTGCGCTTGCTTTAAGCGAATGGTCGAACACTCAAATGTCGATGTCTTCGATCGCCGGCCCGATCTTCACCAGAAGATCGGGATGCTGGCGCGAAATGCGCATCATTTCTTTCAAGAACGCTCTGTTGGCGACGGCAAGTTTTGGCAATTTTGTCGCCGACATCGCACCCTTTGCGCCCGGCATCGGTTCATTGTTCAGCCGGTCGCGCTCTTTCACAACGGCCTGAATTCGGTCGCGGCTTTTTTTAAGAGACGGGATAGCGCGATCGGCGCTCGGATCATCAACGACTAACGCTAGCGTGTCGGCAATCGCCTGCATTTCGGCGCCGAGAGCGCAAACGTAATCCGTCTCGGTCATGGCGGATGGCGCAATCGTCCGGCAGGCGTCAGCTTGTTGCGCCTGAGGATCTTTGCTTCCGCACCCGGCGGTTAAAATCGCCGCGCTTGTCAGAATTAGCGTTGCAACCTTCACTGTCCGCCGACCCATTGCCGCTCCATAATCGAAATTTCGAGAGATCATCCAAACTCAGTTTTAACAAAACCTGTATGAAGGCGAAGGCATTAAGCGCTTAGGCGACATATTCCTGCAAGGGCCGCACTTCGAGCGCGCCGGTGCGCATCGCTTCGATGGCGCGCACGGTTGAGCGCGCGCCCGTCGCCGTCGTGATGCAAGGAATTTTCTGTGAGAGAGCGGTCGTCCTGATCGAGCGCGAGTCCTTGATCGACTGGGCGCCTTCGGTCGTGTTGAAAACGAGATGCACCTCGCCGTTTTTCAGCGCGTCGACGATGTGCGGGCGGCCTTCCAGAACCTTGTTCACCTTCGAGACGTCGAGACCTTGCGCGATGAAATAGTCGGCGGTGCCGCCGGTTGCGATGATCTTGAACCCCATATCAAGAAGGCGCCGCGCCGAGCCGAGCATCAGCGGTTTGTCGCCGTCCTTCAGCGAAATGAAGACGGTGCCCGTCATCGGAATGCGCGCGCCGACGCCGAGAAGGCTCTTCGCCCGAGCCCGATCGAAGTCGATATCGATCCCCATCGCCTCGCCGGTCGAGCGCATCTCCGGCCCCAGAACCGTATCGACGCCGGGGAATCGCGCGAAGGGAAAGACGACTTCCTTCACCGCGGTGTGATTGAGAACCGGCTTTTTCAACTTCAGCTCGGCGATTGAAACGCCCGCCATCACCTTGGCGCCAAGCCCTGCGATCGGCA
>JBBTJH010000305.1:0-4944 GCA_038059555.1 Pseudomonadota bacterium
TGAGTTCGGGGATCAGCGCGTAGTCTTGGAACACGTAGCCGAGTCGAGATAGACGGAACAGCGTCTTGGCTTCGTTGCTCATCGTATCTGTACGGATACCGTCGATCGTGATCTGTCCTCGAGTCGGTTCGTCGAGCAGACTGAGTTGGTACATGAAGGTACTTTTGCCGGCACCGGAGCGTCCCATGATAGCGATGAATTCACCCTCCTCGATCTTGAAATCGATGTCTTTGAGGACGGTCGTTTCGACTTGTCCGTTTTTGAATGTTTTGTAGAGATTTTTGACTTCAATCATATATGTATATTATTTGCGACCGAGGATCGAGTCGAGCGTGTTCTTGCGCACGATCATCCTTGCGGGGATGTACCCAGCAATGATCGTAGCGAAGACCAGGAGACTGATACGGAGCATGGTTCCCGAGAGTGGTGCAACCAGGATGCCGTCACTAAAAGGGAAGTTGATCGGATGAGCGGCAATGAATGGTTGCAGGAAGGCATAGAGCAAGACCAGGCCGACTGCCGAACCGATACAGGCATAGAAGATCGACTGCATCACATACGAAAGTTCGATAGCTTGGCCGTTGATGCCGATACCTTTGAGGATACCGATGAACTTGCGTCGAGTCAGGGCGTTGATGAAGATCACAATGAAGATGGTGATCGAAGCTACAACGAGGCCGATCGAACTGATCATGTTGCCGAGCAGTGCGAAGGTGTCACGGATATCTTTGATGAACTTGGGTTGAGCGTCGGCAGATGTCTGGACCTTGGCATAGGTGCCGACTCCGTTGCGCAGGAGAGTGTCGCGTACTACTACAGGATCTGATCCTGGCTTGAGACGGATAGCGATCTCATCGACGTTGAAGTCATTGCGACCGATCATGCCGCGGAGTTGTGAGTCGACCATGTACGCTTTGAAGCTCACTTCGTCGACCTTACTCTTGAGGATACCTTTGACCGTGACTTCACGTTCGACGTCGCCGATCTTGATACGGATCTTGCTACCAGGACCGACATCATCGAGTGCACTGAAGCCTGGATTGTCGACGGGGATGTATTTCTTGATGAGGTATGATCCGAGCAGTATTTGGTCGTAGTCACCAGGTTGCAAATACTCACCCTCGATGACCCATCGAGAAAGCCCGGTGAGTTCGTCTTCTGCAACAGGGTCGATACCCGCGATCTGTGCACCAGCGGTGTTCGGCTTTTCGTTCGGATCAGTGCGAGATTTGTAATTCGCTTCGAGTGTCGAACCGCTGACATAGCGAGCGGAGAGGGCGTCGACTTGGGGGAGTGACTCGATCGTGCGTATGATGTCAGGACTGTACTCGATGTAGGTCTCGGTGTTGAGGTTGGAGACGATCACGTCACTCGTATATTGTTCACGTACCGCCTCGATCGCACCTTGGATGAGACCGACCAGGATACCGGAGACGATGACCAGGTTCAAAAAGGTCAGGATCATTACGAAGATGATCAGACTGTTGGTCCATTTGCTGGAGCGACGCAGTTGGCGTACGGCCAGGAAGAATGCGATGCGGAAGTTGAGTGGTGAAAACATGCTATTTCGTCGGAGCGACGAGGATGACGTCTCCCTCGTTGAGCCCGTCGACGATCTCGATCTGACCGAGAGAGGTCGAGTCGCCTAGGGTCACCCATGTTTCGACAGGGGATCCATCGACCATCTTTTGGACGAATGCGTCACCGTCACGTCGGATGATGACGCTCTGTGGTACGACGATAGTATTGTCCTTTTCTAGGGTGATGATCGTGATACTGCCCGTCATGCCAGACTTGATGCGCGTGTCAGGCTCTGCGAAGGCAAGAGTGACCTTGTACGTCGAGACGCCGTCACGGACAGTTTCTGCAGGATCGACACTTGCTACGGTTGCAGCAAAGGTGACGGTGTCGCCATATGCATCGAGGGTGACAGTGGCGCGGTCAGCAACTTTGATATGAGCGATATGGACCTCGGGGACGTAGCTCTCGATGTTGAACGAAGCGGTGCTCATGAGAGAGATCTCAGCAGAGTTCGAAGCGATGATCTCGCCGACTTTGACATCCATGCGAGTCACGGTACCGTCGAATGGTGCGATGATCAGGGTTTTGCGTAGACGTGCCTGTGCACTATCGACATCAGCGCGAGCGGCTTTGACGCTGGCACTCTGAGCGTTGAGATCGTTGACGGTGGTGCCGGCTTTGGAAAGGGAGAGCTTTTCGCGAGCGTTGTTCCATGAAGTACGGGCAGTCTGTGCAGTGTCGAGAGCATCGGCCACTGCTTGTTCGGCATCATTGAGTGTTGAACGGTATGAGTCTAGTGTGCTCGCGTCTAGGTTGACGTCGTCTACCGTACGTGAAAGATCGGCGATGAAGGTGTTGATCGAGTTGAGAGTATCTATAGTCATGCTGCCAGCGGTTGCTACGGCAGATTCGGAGTAGGGAACAGAGAGTGCGGAGATAGCCCCTTTGAGTTCAGATGCCTTTTCTCCGACCATGATACGACCGTTCTCAATGCGATTCTCTTTTTCGTATGTCTGAAGTGTGATAACGAAATCTGGATTGACGCTTGAGCCGTTATCAAAGAACGTATTGATCTCTTCGATAAGGACTTTCTCTGCTTCGAGGTGTGCGGTACGCATCGCGGTGACAAATGTCTGAGTGACGTCTTCGTAGGTTTGTTGGTCGATACGGAGCTGTTCAGGACGAGTACCTTGGGTCAATGATGCGAGCTTGGCTTCTTCACGCTCGAGGGAGGCCTGTCTCTGGAGGAGTTCGGCGCGGACGTCGCCATTTTCGAGACTCGCTATCACAGCGCCTTTTTTGACGACGGTGCCGAGTGGTGCACTGATAAACCCGAGGCGACCGCCTTGTTCGAACCCGAGGTCAGCACTTTCGGTAGCGACAACCTTGCCTGATACGGCGACCTGACGCTTGAAGGTGCTCCGGGTGACGGTGAGCGTCTCGTGTCCGTTGTCGTTGCCGCCAAATGCAGCAAAACTGACACTGACGACCATGATAAGGATGATAATCGAGTAGATATACGGGCGCTTGAGGAAGAATAGTTTGGCTTTTTTCATATAGTTTTTATGAAATTGATTGTAGCACAATGTTTCATGAAAACGATACTTTCAGGGCCTATGTATGAGGAAAAACTTGAACATAAAATAACTATATGGTAAGGTGTTCTCCTATATGGCAACCGCAATTATTTCTCCTGCAAACGTGGAATTCCGCAAGAAACTGGACGTTCGTCCTGGTGATACTGTTCGCGTCTGGCAAAAGATCGAAGAAGCCAAGGGCAAGTTCCGCCTCCAGGCTTTCGAAGGTCTCGTCATGGCTCGCAAACACGGCAGTGAAGCTGGTGCAACCTTCACCGTTCGCAAAGTCATCGACGGTATCGGTGTTGAGCGCATTTTCCCACTCTATTCTCCTATGATCGACGAGGTCGAGATGGTCCGCCGTGCCAAAGTCCGCCGTGCCAAGCTCTACTTCGTCCGCCGCAAGGCCGCCAAAGAGATCCGTCACCAGATGCGTCGCACTATGAATGCTAGTTATGCCGAAGAAGAGGCGCCAGTTGTCGCTACTCCTGCAGAAGCTCCGGTGGAGGCAAAATAGGGAATACAGAAAAATAAAAATCGCCCCAGATCCTCGGGCGATTTTTTGTGTCCCTGGACGCAAGTCAAGAAGTTGATTTGCCCTCAGGCATACTAAATGCTGTGCACGGGAGAGGACTCGAACCTCCATACCCAAATGGGCGCTACCACCTCAAGGTAGTGCGTCTACCAATTTCGCCACCCGTGCATATTGTCGCTAAGCTCTTTCAAACGAGACTTCCTGCACTATAGCTGAAACGACTTACTTTTTCAATGACTTCAGTGAAAACAAAAAAACGAGGCTGTCCTCGTTGTGTTAGGCGATGCTCGCGTCGAGTATTTTGAGATACAGGAGAGTGGCCTCCATAAAAGTCTCAGCATCTTTGACCTCCTTAAATTTGTAGAATTTCAAATATTCCATCTCTCCAACTTCTATGGATCTGAAAACATTGCGTCTCTCGCTACGGGCATAGGTAATCTTGCACATCCTCCGTACACTGGCTTTTTTATCAAGACTGTAAAAAATAAATTGATAAAACGCAGGATCTTCCAACAATGCTTCACGGTTGGAAGAAATTATCGCCATTCCATGACCTTGAGGAGTGATGAATTTGCTTACGGCTGGCGATCGGAAGATCAGTCGGTTGCCGCCTCCTTCAAGATCTCCTATATAGAATTCATTATCAATGAATTCGATCTCGAATTCATGAGGTTGTGTACCTAGCGTTCCGATCACTCCACCGATTTTGAAGAGAATATCCTCCCATTTCGCATTTTCAATTTTTTTCATAAGAGCCTTTCTAATGACAACATTACTCGTTATGAAGGGGAAGTCAACTATAGTCTCATCTGTACTTATGCCGTAAATCTGGTATAAATGAGCAGGTAGTTATATGGTGCCTATGGTGTAATGGTTAGCACTCGGCTCTGTGAAAGCCGCAGCATGGGTTCGAATCCCATTAGGCACCCCATTCGAGAATGAGTGTTGCAAAAGCAACATTTCGTGCCTCAACAGAGGCGTATTCTCTCAGTCCTAACCTCTCAAATTTAGCCCTAAATTCAGGGTATGCTTCTTTGATTGGCTGGAACCATTCATTGCCAGTGATAAAGACTTTGCCACTTTTGAGATAGAAGTTTTGGCCAAGTGATGAGAATATCTCACGCTTTCGCTGAAGATCGCCCATAATAAACTCTTTTCTAGCGTAGCAGGCAAAGCTAAACGCCTGTTCAGTAAGGTCCAGCCACTTTGAAGCACGTCCCTCGGTTTCTCGGAGTTTCGCCTGTAATCGGGCAATCTTATCCTTTAAGATGTCACGCTCTTTGACGAAGGTGTCGTCATCGATAAGATCGC
>JBBTJH010000306.1:0-14698 GCA_038059555.1 Pseudomonadota bacterium
GCGCGCCGCCATAGCTCTCGCTCTTCATTGGTGACGCGTCGTCGCCTCACTGTTTGGACGCCATTGGAAGCTTTTCGGCTATTTTCGTCGGAAGCAGCACGTACATTTCGCCGAGTTCATTGAACCCGCCAGCAACGTCGCCGGCGAGCGGCCCGCTGCCGACAAAAATATCGCCTCTCACCGGGCCTTTTATGGCGCCGCCCGTGTCTTGGGCTATCAGCAGGCGCCGGACCGGCTCCTTGTTTTTATCGGGCTGGCCGTCGATTGAAATCCACACTGGCGCGCCATAGGCGACATAGGCCGGATCGATCGCGAGTGAGCGCCCCGGCGTCAACTGCGCGCCTTCCGCGCCGGGAGGGCCGAGATTCTGATCAGGCAGCGCATCGAGAATGCGGAAGAAAACAAATGACTGGTTCGTCTCCCGTACTTTTCGCGCCTCGCTGTCAGTCGCGGCGCTAAGCCAGTCGCGTATCGACTTCATGCTGACAGCGTCGCGGGTCAGCGCGCCCTTGTCGATCAGCGTCCGACCAATTGCCGTATATTGCCGCCCATTGGCGCCGTCATAGCCGACGCGAACTTCACCGGAGGGGAGCGAGAGGCGCCCGGATCCTTGTATTTGCAGAAAGAACAGATCGGTCGGGCGCATCCACGCGAGCACGCGGGCGCGGCCGACGATTGCGCCAGCGTTGATCGCCGCATGATCCGGATACGGATCAAGAACGCCGCCATTGAGGCGGCCGGCGACGCGTTGACCTGTAAGTTCCGGTCTGAAACGCCCTAGATCGACTGTTACAAGATCTTCCGGACGCGCATAAACTGGAGCCGAATAGACCGCAGTTCGCTCGGGGCTCGCCTCATAAAACGGTTCAAAATAGCCTGTGAACCTCCCCAAAGGCGCATGCCTTTCCGGCTCCCCTACTGCGATCCCGCCCGGTTTCGGCGTCAGCCGCGCGTAAATGCGCACCGGGCGAAAGTGATATTCGTAAAAGGCGCGGACCGCGCTCGTTTTGGCATTTGCATCGGCGTAAGGTTGGGCGAGAACGCGCGGCCCCTCCTGGCAAGCTGAACGCCAGTCGCCGGCGACGCCCGCTGACGCGACCAGCAAAGACGACGCATCACCCACGGGCGCATCATCAGGCAATTGCGACAGACGCTCACACGATCGAATAAACGCCGGCAGACTTGCGTCCGTCTCATCAAGCCGCCATCCGCTCAGATCGGAAAAATCCGCGCGCTCAAAAATCGCGCCGGCCAGCTCAAAATCATCATCCGAGTAAATCGCCGGTCGTCGGCTGATCACCCCCGTCAGGGAATAGGCGATGGCGCCGATCGCAATCAGCAGAGCGGCGACCAAAGCCACCGCCAGCGCTTTATCTGAAACTTGTCGCAAAAACCCTCCCCCCGCAAATCGGCGCGCTGGTCAGGCGCCGCCAGTCGCCACTAGCATCCAATTCGGATCGCTCGCGTTAATCGATCGAGAGAACGTCCAGCGATCCCTGACAAGGTCAATGCGGGCGGCGTCTCCGTCGACGATCACGCCGTTCTTGTCGTAAGTTGCGCGAACCTGATTTGAGAGGAAATCCGTCACCGCGATCAGGGAGCCGGCCTCGACGCGGGCGGCTGCGATTTTCGCGTTCTCGATCCCGACGAATTTCAGATCCGCGCGGTGTCCAGATGCATCGCGAGCGGCGACAGCCGTTCGAAAGGCCTCAAACACTGACGGGCTGAGAAACCGGCGAATGCTTTTAAGATCGCCGGACGCGAACGCCTCGACGATCAGTTCATAAGCGCCGCGAGCGCCGTCCAGAAAGACGCGTTCATCAAATGCCGGATCAGCAAGCCGAAGCGGCTCGGCGGCGACAGAGACCGGCGGCAGGGGTTTTGCCGGCGGCGCCTCTTCGTCGATCACGCGCGTTTCCGGCGGCGGCTTGACGCGCTGCAATCCTTCAACGTCGCGCTGGCGCTCCCCGCCGGTTTTCGCGCCGAGAACCGAATAGAGCCGGTAGGCGATGAACCCGGAAAGCACGATGAAGATGATGATCGTTAGGTCCATGTCGCCGCTTTGGTTTCCGATGGTGTCGTCGCCAGCAATATCCGCTTGAGCCGGCAGCCTATCCTGCTCGCACTATATAGGTCGGAATATGATAAAAACACCAATACCGGCGCCCAGGACCGCCCATTTCTGCGGCATCCCGCAATTTAACCGGGTTTCACCGGAGGCGCTGCGGGTTGCCGCCCGGATCGTCGGCGTGTATGACGCGCCCCTTAAAAGCGGCAATGGTGGTGACGATGTCGGAAACGACGCCAAACGGCACGGGTGAAGCACAAGGCGGCAGCCAGCCGGGCCTTCGCGTTCTCGCCCAGTATCTTAAAGATCATTCATTCGAAAACCCTCGTGCGCCGGCGAGCTTCCGCGAGGGAGACGCGGCCCCCGCCATGGAGGTCAATGTCGATGTCAATGCGCGCGGTTTCGGCAGCGGGCAATTTGAGGTCGAATTGTCGGTCTCAGCGCGCGCACGCCGCGGTCAGGACATCGTCTTCGTCGTCGAGACAACTTATGCTGGCGTCTTTGAAATCAGCAATGTGCCGGATGCCCAGATCGAGCCGATCTTGCTGATCGAATGCCCGCGCCTGCTTTTCCCGTTCGCCCGCCAGATCGTCGCCGAAACTACCAGCGCCGGAAATTTTCCGCCGGTGATGCTGGATCCGATTGATTTCTTGGGCATCTATCAGCGCAATCTTTCAGCTCGCGCGGAAAAGGCGCAGGTTACGGCGAACGCATAAATCGTCAGTCTGATCCAGATTGGGTTATCCAAAAGTCGTGTCGCCAACCGTGGACTAGCGATTGGTTTTGTCGCCCGGTCGTTCCGAAATCGTCCGCATTTTGCAGAACCGCGCTCTAGCGGGCCGATGTGGCGCGCCCTCACGCACGAAACCATTTTAGACTTTCTAGGAACGAGTCTGGCGGCCTGCCCAGAAGCTCTGAGGTCCAAGTTCCTTTTCGACAAACGTCGAATGCGCCGTCGCTTCTTCCGGCGTGAGAAGGCGTCCGATCGCCTGCGGCCGGCTGCGGGTCCTGCGCACTTTCTTTTCCTGGAGTGCCGTAGCGGTCGGCCCTTCCACCGCGAAATCGAGCCCCGCCTGCAATCCGCCCGTCAGCTCGATATAAACTTCCGCGAGCAGCCGGGAGTCCAGCAGCGCACCGTGTCCGTCGCGTTCGCGCTGGCGCGTGTCGACGCCAAACCGCGAGCAAAGAGCGTCAAGGCTTGCCGGCGATCCCGGGAATTTCCGCCGCGCAAGGTGCAGCGTATCGACGATGCTATTCGCCAACGCCCCCATGCCGGCGGCGGCGAGTTCCGCGTTCATGAAGGGCACGTCGAAAGAGATCCCGTTATGGGCGATCAATTCGGCGTCCCCGATAAAATCGACAAAGGCCTTCCCGACTTTGATATCCGCAAATACCGGGAAATCTTTCAGGAAAGCTTCCGAGAGGCCGTGAACCTTGAAAGCGCCTTCCGGCATATCGCGTTCCGGATTGACATAGGTATGGAAGGTCTTGCCCGTCAGCGCGCCGCGAACAAGCTCCACGCCGCCGATTTCAACGATCCGGTGACCTTCATCAAACCGGAATCCCGTAGTTTCGAGATCGAAAACAACTTGCCGCATGAGCGCCTTTTACCCTCATTCGCCGCCGCATCAACGCGATGTGGAAAATTGCGCAACCCGCTTCATCGCTTTACATACCGCCCATACCAGTCGAGGTAGCGTTCAAGCCGGTCCTTGATGAAGCTTGGTCTGTCGATTGAGTGATCTTCGCCCGGATAAACGACCAACTCGGTCGGGACTCCAAGGCGTTTCAAAGCCTGATACAGCTGCTCAGAATTGACGACCGGGACATTCCAGTCGTCCTTGCCGCCGATAACGAGCGTCGGCGTCGTCACCTTCGCGACATCGTAAAACGGCGTTATCTTCTCCCAGCCGTCGCGATTCTCCCAAGGGAGACCAAGTTCGGTCTCCCATTCGAGCTGATAGATATCGTGGCCGTAATTGCCGATATAGATGACTTCGCTTGCGCCGGAAATCGCCGCCTTGAAGCGGTTCGTTTTGGTGATGACGTGATCGGTCAAAATGCCGCCGTAAGACCATCCGCCGACGACAAGCCGTTTTTCATCGACAATGCCACGCGCCGCTGCGTCATCCGTCGCCGCCATGACATCGCCAAAATCCACTCCGCCCCAATCGGCAAAGAGGGCCGCCGCGAAGTCCTGCCCCCAGCCGGTTGATCCGCGCGGATTTGGCATGATGACGGCGTAACCATTCGCTGCAAAAAATTGCGCTGTGCGGTCGAACGAGTGATCGTACTGGCCTGTCGGGCCGCCATGAATGAACAGAAAGCCGGGCGCTTTTTTGCGTCCGTTAACTGGCGGGTAAATGAACCCTTGAACAGTTGCGCCATCGAAGCTCTTGAACGTGACATTGAGCGGCGTTGAAAACTTCACTCCTTTTAACGCGGCGTCATTGATCCAGGTCGCCTGCGTCAGCTTACTGTCCGTATAAAGAAATATCTCGCTTGGAAGATCCGGCCGGCTCACCGGCGCGGCGATTGCGCCGGAGGGGTGCAGGTCGAATTCGAAAACGGTGTCGGCGCCGGCGATCAGAGGCTGCGCTTGACCGGTTGAAAGCGAGATCACGGCGACTTTTTGTTCAGCGTTGTCTTCGACCGTCGCGATGACGCTATCGCCAGACGCCGTAAAACGCGGCCTGTCTATATTCCGATCGAGGCTTTGCGTGACGAGGCGGGCGTCTCCTCCCGCAGCATCAATGATAGCAAGGTGGTTTGTTGCGTACCAAAGGAGCTTCGGAGCAACCGACGAGACATAGGCGATGTGCTTGCCATCGGGGCTCCACGACGGCGCGCGATCTGGGCCTTCATTCGTCGTCAGCTTTCGAAGCTTCGCGCCTTTCACCTTGGGGTCTGAAGAAACGACCCAGATATCGGTATTATAATTCCCGTCAGGCTCCGGCGTCCGGTTGCTGACAAAGGCGATTTCAGCGCCGTCCGGACGCCACTGCGGCTCGGCATCCTCAAAATCGCCGGAAGATATCTGCGCTGGCGCGCCACCCCGCTCGGCCAGCACATAAATGTGCGCGCGCGAGCGATCAAGATAACCGACGCCGTCCTGTTTGAACTGCCGGCGATCCATTATCCACGGGCGCGCCTTTTCATCTTCGCCGCCCTCCCGGGCGAGCCGCGCTTCTTTCGCAGCGGCCGATTCATCGCGAATGACGAGGAGCATCCGGTCGCCCGACGGCGACCACAAATGCGATTCGACCCCCTGTGGCGCGTTCGAATAACGCAGCGCGTCGCCTCCTTTCAGATCGAGCGTATAAACCTGAGGCGCGGCGTTAGCGTCCTGATCGACGCGCGCGGCGATGAAGGAAAGGTATTTCCCGTCGGGGCTCCATTGCGGGTCGAAGGCGGAATAGTTTTCCGCCGTCATGCGGCGCGTTTGCGATCCGTCGCTAGTCACGACAAATATGCTGGAGCGCTTCTCGTCCTTGTCGAGATCGTTTCTTGTTTCGACAAAGGCGATATTTCTGCCGTCCGGACTTATTCTCGGCGCGGAGACTTCCTTGATCGAAAGCACGTCGTCGAGCGTGAAGTCGCGGGCATTAACAGGAGCAAGCAGCGCCGGCAGAATCATCACTCCCGCCGTAATAAATTTCCACATGTCCATAAGCCTCTCGTTTTATGAATCACTCATTCAGGAGAGCTGCAATTTCTTCGCGCTTCTCAAGCAGGGCGATGCGGCCCTTTTCGATAAATTCATCGGCGCGATCGAACGCATTAGGAAGCGCATCGCGCATGTCCGGCGTCAGATGCAGATCGGGCGGAGCAGTCTCCGCGCGCATTCGCGTCAGATGCATCTGGAAAATATCGATGGCGGCATAAGCGGTTTCGAAAAGCTGGGGCTTTGCCTGAGCGCGCGCTTTGGCGATGGCCATTTGCCGATCGATGCGGCTGCGGGTTTCTTCGATGAATTTAGTGACCGTTCCCGAGAACGTCTCATCCGACGCATACTGATGCGGGGCATCGAGCGCCGGCACGCCGGCCGGCGGCGGATTGAAGCGGGAAAGGACCCGCGGATTTGCGTTGAGATCGACCGAGATCACAATATCGGCGCCAAGATAACGCGCGAGCGACACCGGGGCGGGATTGGCGACGGCGCCATCGACCAGCCAGCGCGACCCTCGTTGCACGGCGTGAAACAGAACAGGGATTGCGCTTGATGCGCGCGCCGCATCAATGACCGACCCTTGGGTGATCCAGACCTCTTCGCCGGTTCCAAGATCGGCCGCGACCGCGCCGAACTTCACCGGCAGATCCTCAATATTCTTGTCAAAAGCGTTGAACGCTTCAAACGCCGGGCCGGTGTCTATCAGCCCGCCGCGATTGACCCAGAAATTGAAGGCGCCGATCGCCGATAACGGCGACAATTCCCTGCCCCATGCTTCGAATTCTTCAAGCGCGCCAACAAGATATGCGCCGCCGACAAGCGCGCCGACCGAGCAACCGGCAATGATGTCGGGCCTGACGCCAATCTCGCCGAGGGCGCGCAGAACGCCGACATGCGCCCATCCGCGCGCCGCGCCAGAACCTAGCACCAGTCCAAGCTTTCTCGTCATCCGGGAGCCAAACCCTCGGTAAGGAAGTGTTAATCCGCATATTGGCCCGCCTTCGCCTTCGCTTCAACCATCGTCCTTTCAGGGTAGCTTAACCATAAAGCGCGATTTTGCTCTTCGGGGAAAAGGCTGGAGCGCCATGGATCTGATGAAATCATCGCTGTTTGCGAACCTTGCGGGCCGTCTTCAGTTTCTTGCCGCGCGCACCAATGTCGTTGCCGAAAATATCGCCAACGCCGACACGCCCGGCTATGTCGCTCGCGACCTTAAGGCGCCTGATTTTTCAAGCCGCGTCAGCGCCCACGCGCTGAAGATCACCAACCCGCGCCATATCGCGGCGGCGCCGGGCGCCGCCGCTGCCGTCCGCCCGCATCTCGCTCCGGACGGCGAGGCGTCGCTAAACGGCAATAAAGTCTCGGTCGAGACGCAAATGATGAAACTTTCCGAGACGCGTATGGATTACCAGCTCGCTTCCAGCGTTTACCGCAAGGGCGTCGAGCTCATTCGTCTCGCCGCTCGCGGCGGCAGATAGGAGATAGGCTATGGACGATCTTAACACCGCGCTGGCGATTTCCGCGTCCGGCATGAAGGCTCAGTCGGGGCGCATACGAATTGTCGCTGAGAATCTCGCCAACGCCAACTCTACCGCTTCGGCGCCAGGCCTTGATCCCTATCGCCGACAAGTTCCTGTATTTTCGACTTATCTCGACAACGACGCGGACGCCAATATGGTCCGCATGTCGCGCATCGAGCTTGACCCGACCGCCTTCGCGTTAAAATTTGATCCGTCGCATCCGGCGGCGAATGCGGAAGGCTATGTGCAACTGCCGAACGTCAATCCGCTTATCGAGATGATGGATCTGCGCGAAGCGCAGCGCAGTTATGAAGCAAATCTTGGCGCCCTTGATCAGGTCCGTTCGATGGCGGCGGCGACACTGAGAATTCTGGAGTAACCGATGTCGATCGATGCCATTCGCGCCGCTCAGGCCTACGCGCAAGCTGCAAGAACGGCGGCGTCGGCGCCCACAGACGGGCTCGGCGATGCGGCAAAACCCAATTTCGGCGAGATGGTGAAATCGGCGATCTCCGATACGGCCGTGTCGCTGCAAACTGGAGAAAATGCGGCGGCGCAGGTTGCAAATGGCGAGGCCAATCTCGTCGATGTCGTCACCGCCATATCTGCGGCCGAAGCAAGCCTTGAAACCGCTCTCGCGGTCAGGAATCGCATCATCGAGGCCTATCAGGAAATCATGCGGATGCCGATCTAAACGGCTTGCGCCGCCGCGTAGGCCGAGGCCCACGCCCATTGGAAGTTGTAGCCGCCCAGCCACCCGGTGACATCGACCGTCTCGCCGATGAAAAAAAGGCCGGAGACGGATTTTGCTTCCATGGTTTTGGAATACAAGCTCTCAGTATCGACCCCGCCGAGGGTTACTTCCGCCGTTCTATATCCCTCGGAGCCGGACGGCTTGATCGTCCAGCAGTGAACTTTATCAGCTGCTGTCTTCAATTTTTCATCCGACCAATCCGCCAGGTTTCCGCCCCACTTTTCCAGCTCGCACATTTTTTGCGCAAATCTCTTTGGCAGGATTTCACCAAGGGCCGTCTGAAACGCGACCTTGCCTCGCGCATCACGACGGGATTTCAGCGTGCGGAAGATATCGCACGCAGGAGCGCAATCGATGGCAAGCAAATCACCTTCGCGCCAGTAGCTTGAAATCTGAAGAATTGAGGGGCCCGAAAGACCGCGATGGGTGAATAACAGCCCTTCGCGAAAAGTCGGCGGGTAATTGCGCCCTCGCTTTTCAGCGGCGCTAGCTGGGGAACACGCAACCGAAGCGTCAATCGACACGCCGGAGAGGCCTTTCGCGACCTCCTTAATATCGCCCTCGAAAGTCAGCGGAACCAAAGCGGGGCGAGGTTCAACGACAGCAAGGCCGAATTTTGTTGCAAGCTTGTATCCAAAATCCGTCGCGCCAATTTTAGGGATCGATTTACCCCCTGTGGCGATTACAAGAGACGGCGCCGATAACGGGCCGTTATCCGTTTCGACCCGGAACCCGTTGGGCGTTTTATCGACCGATGTTACAGTGACGCTCGTCCGAAGGGTTACGCCTTCCTCGCGGCACCCTGAAACCAGCATATCGATGATCTGTTGGGCGCTGCCGTCGCAAAAGAGCTGTCCGAGTTTTTTTTCATGCCAGGCGATGTTGGCGGCGCTAACTCGTTCCAGAAAATCATTAGGGGAAAAAGCGCTTAAGGCGGAAATGCAGAATTTGGGATTTCGGGAGATGAAATTTTCCGGCTTCGCATGGATGTTCGTAAAGTTACAGCGCCCGCCGCCTGAGATGCGGATTTTTTCCCCGAGCTTATCGGCGTGATCGATTGCGATGATCCGACGGCCGCGGCGAGCCGCTTCCCACGCGAAAAATAACCCGGCGGCGCCGGCGCCGATGACGATAGCGTCAAATTTTTCGTCAGTCGCCTGCATGGCGTCCTCCATCAAGACCGCTTCTAGCGACAGCTTTGGCGGGAAGGAATGGCGCTGGGCGGCTCGTGCCTCATATGGGTGAAGCTGAGCATTAAGGCCTCCTTAATTCTTCTCTTATCGCGCCCTTAACCATGCGCCCGGCAAAATGTGCCGAGCTGGATTAGGGGATTTTCGATGACGGGCGCTGAGCTGCTCGACCTTGCGCGCGAAGGGTTTTGGGTGACGCTTCTGGTTGCGGGACCGGCGATGATCGCGGGTCTGACCGTTGGCCTTGGCATCGCGCTCATTCAGGCGTTGACACAGGTGCAGGAGATGACGCTTGTCTTCGTTCCGCGCATTATCGTCATGTTCCTCGTGATCGCCGTGACGCTGCCCTTCATGGGGGCGACGCTCGGGCGGTTTGCGACCAAGATTTTTGCAATCATCGCCGGCGGCGATCTCCCGTGACGGCGCCTGGCGTCTACTCGACCGCTGATCTGCTGGCGGCGCTTCCGGTCGACGCGGTCGTTGCCTTTGCCGTGCTGACACGTGTCGCGGCGATGATGATGACAGCGCCCGCTTTTGGCGATTTCACGCTAAGTCCTCGCATCCGGCTTGCGATCGCGCTCGCAGTTACTGCAGCGCTCGCGCCCGCTGTTGAAACCTATTTCCCGAAAATCGCGGCGGCCCCGGACGCCTATGCAATTTCCACCCTGATCGCCGGGGAGGCGGCGATCGGACTGTTTCTCGGTCTTGTCGCCCGGGTGATTGCGTCGGCGCTGAATGTTGCGGGTCAGATCATCGCGATGCAGATGGGCCTGTCGCTCGCGCAGGTTTTCGACCCATCGCAGGAGACGCAAGGCGCCATCATCGGCGGCTTTCTTGCGGTGCTCGGTACGACGATGATCTTTGCGACCGACATGCACCATCTTCTGCTCGCGGCGCTGCGCGATTCCTATCTTCTCTTTGCGCCCGGCGGCGCAATATCTGTCGGCGACATGGCTGAGACGATCATCGGGACTTTGTCATTTGCTTTTTCTCTCGGCGTCAGGCTCGCGGCGCCTTTTATCGTCTTCGGCCTCGTCTTCTATGCAGGGGCCGGCATCTTGAATCGGCTGATGCCGCAGGCTCAGGTCTTCTTCATGCTGATGCCAGCAAACCTCATTCTTGGTCTCATGCTTTTGATGCTGACGACCGGCCTGATGATGACCACGTTTCTCGGCGCTTTCGAGGGACGTCTGAGCCTTTTCATCCGGTGATGCGATGGCGGAAGCCCCCGACCAGCATCAGCGCACCGAAGAACCAACGCCCAAACGACTTGATGAAGCGCGCAAAAAAGGCGACGCGCCGCGAAGTCAGGAGATTGTCGCGACTGTAATGATCGGCGCTGCGGGTCTTGCTTTGTGGCTTTTGGCGGGTCCTACGGCGAATTCCCTGTCGGCGACAGGCGCGTCGTTCCTCGATCATCCGCATCAATTCGCCGTTGACGGTGACAGTCTGCAACGCCTTTTCCTGGCGATTGCGGTCAAGGCTGGGGCGCCGCTCGCCGGACTTGCTTTATTGTTTGTCGTCGCGGCGCTGGTCGCAAATGCGGGTCAGGCGCTTCCGGTCATCGCCCCCGACAAAATCAAACCGCAATTGAATCGCCTGTCGCCCGCGGAGGGCGCCAAACGGCTGTTCGGCGCAGTTGCCCTCGTCAACTTCGCCAAAGGCGTCGGCAAAATCGTCATTGTCGGCGGCGTTTTGGTTTTCGCCATGTGGCCTGACAGAGAACGCCTTGTCGGCCTGCCGAACGCCGATATGCGCTCGATCCTTGCTGTCGCCGGTTCCGAAGTCGGCAAATTGATCGCCTCGGCGGTCGCGGCGATGTCGGTAATTGCGGCGCTCGATTACGCCTGGGTGCGGCGCGAATGGAAGAAGCGCCTTCGCATGACCAAAGAAGAAATCCGGCGCGAAATGAAAGAATCGGAAGGCGACCCTCAGATCAAAGGCCGCCAGCGCCAGCAACGCGAGACACGCGCGCGCCGCCGCATGATGAGCGCGGTCAAGGATGCAACCGTCCTCATCATGAACCCGACCCACTTTGCCGTCGCCCTAAAATACAATGCGAATGCAGGCTCCGCGCCTCTTTGCGTCGCCAAGGGCCTCGACGACCTCGCTTTGCGCCTGCGCGCCGCCGCATCGGAAGCCGGCGTACCGGTTATCGAAAATCCGCCGCTCGCGCGCGCGCTCTATGCCGTTGTCGAAATCGAGGAAGAAATTCCGGTTGAGCATTATGAAGCGGTCGCGAAAGTCATCGGATTCGTGATGGGCAAGTCGAAGACCCGGCCCTCCACCCTGTAGTTCTGTGTAGTTCTGTCAAAAAATACACGGCCGATCAGGCGCTTGGCTTGTGGCGCCCTTGGCCGAGTCGCTCCATAGTCAATCGTTTTTCCCTTTGAGCGAGCTAGAAGCCCTGTGACCGCAATTCCAGCCCCTACCGACGACCTGTCGCAACCCGGCGCTGGAGCGCGCGAGACGGCCGATACCGCGCCGCGCCCGCCCGGCGCCGACGATATTGCCGCGATGATGCGCGATGCGGAGGAGCGGGCGCGCGAAAGGCTCGAAAAAACTCAATCCGACCGCACGCAAAAACACGCACGCCTGTTTCAGCATGCGCTGCTGGGCGCTTTGTGGGGAGGGCTTGCCGTCGCGTCGGCTATGGCCGCCTATGTACTCGCAACCGGCGCGTTCGGTGCGACCGGCATCGTGCTCGGCGTTGTCATTGGCGCGCTGGCGATAGTTTTTCTTCTTGCCGCATTCCGCCCAACCCCTTCGGCCATGCTCGCGAGCGCGGCGATGAAACGGGTTTCCGGTCGCTCGGCCGGCGATGCGGCGCAGCTCGCCGGGGCCGACATGCTGCAAAGCCTCGCGCTCTCAGAGCGCGTGCTTGACGCCGACCCGGATGCGCGCCTCATCACGCGATCGGACGGGGTCGTCATTTACGCGAACGCCGCCTATTTCGCGCTGGCGCGGGAAGCGGGCGTCATGGGCCTCGCGGGCCTTCCGCCCCGCATCGACCGCCTTTTCGCGCAGCAAGGCGCCGAAGCGACAAAAGTCTTTCGCCTTTGCCGCGCCGCGAAAAGCTCGGCCGAAGCGACCGAGATTATCTACCAGCAGATCGGCCTTGAGGGCGGCGGCGCACGGCGTCGCTTTGAAGTGACGACGCGCGCGATTGAGCCGTCACGGGAGTATGTGGTCTGGCGTTTGCGCGAACTTCCTGTTGAAGAAAACGAGCATGATGTGCTCGCGGCGTCTTACGCTGATTTTCCCCGGCCAGTCTTCGCGCTCGAAAAATCCGGCCAGATCGCCTGGGCCAATGCGGCCGCGCGCAAAGCGCTGGGGCTGGCGCGTCACGAGCTTCATCATATCGATGACGTTATTCTTGGCGAATCCGGGGATGTCGTGCGCGCGCTGTGGCGGGCGGATGGAACTCCCTCGCCCGCTGAAATCCGGCGGCGCGACGCGGATCCTGTCGATGCAAGTTTTTGCGCCTTTCGCCGAGGCGGCGTCGGCGAGGGATTTGTTTGCGTCGAGATGACGGTGATCGAAGAGGCGGCGGACCCCGAGGCGCCGGCAATGTCGGGCGACATTTCGGAAGCCCCTTTCGGACTTGCCGTCATCGAGGGTGAAATCGGACGCGACGCGCGCATCATCGACTCGAACAAAACCTTCACTGATGTGTTCGACGGGGTGAAGAAGAACACGCCGCTCGCCCGCGTCTTTTCAACGGAAACGATCGAGGAAATCTCCGCCGAAATCCGTCGCAAGGCGTCTTCGGGCGGTGCGCCGCAAGTCATCGACGCTGCGATCGGAACGGGCCCTGCTGCGCGCACCTATGGCGTTTACGCGCGTCCCGTAAAGCGCCGGCGCGGCGGCTACGGCGTCCGGCGGACGTTTCTCTACACAATCGACGTCACCGACCGCAAACGCATGGAGCAAGATCACGCGCAGGATCAGAAGCTAAAAGCGATCGGCTTTATCGCCGGCGAGGTCGCGCATGATTTCAACAATCTCCTGCAAGTCATCCAGGGAAATTGCGAGCAGCTGATGTTGCGCCACCCTGCTGGCGATCCCGCCTATCAGGACCTCGTTCTTATCCGGGAGAACGCTCAGCGCGCGGCGAACCTCACAAAGCAGCTCCTCGCCTATTCGAGAAAGCAGACGCTCACCCGCAAAGTGCAGTCGATCACCGATATTCTGCTCGACTTCTCGCGTTTCCTCGATCGCGCTGTCGGCGAGAAAGTGAAACTCGAACTGGTCAATGGCCGGGGCCTTCCCAATGTAAGGGTGGATCGCAACCAGCTTGAGACCGCAATGATGAATCTCGCCATCAACGCGCGCGACGCTATGGCCCCGAACGGCGGCAAGCTGACGGTCCGGACAAAGCTTCTTCCAGCCGCCGATGTCGAGGCGATGCGAATTCCAGGTCTCGTCGCGCAAGACCATGTGATGATTGAAGTTGCCGACACCGGCCCCGGCGTTCCGGCTGAGATCGTTGAAAAGATTTTCGATCCGTTCTTCACAACAAAGGAAGAAGGCAAAGGAACCGGCCTTGGCCTGTCCACCGTGCACGGCATTATCGGGCAGATGGGTGGCGCGATCAGCGTCGAGAACGCGGCCGAAGGCGGCGCAGTTTTCAGAATTTGCCTGCCTGCCCATCAAGGCGGTCTAGACGAGGATGAGGCCCCGGCGCCAGCACCGTCGCCGTCCGGCGACTATTCCGGCACTGGACGCATTCTTGTCGTTGAAGATGAAGACCCGGTCCGGGCGTTCGTCGTCGCAACGCTTGAACGGTCAGGCTATGAAGTGACGCCGGCGGAAGATGGCGTGGCGGCGCTTGAAATCCTCAAGGAAGATCAGGATTTCGATCTTATCGTCACCGATGTCATGATGCCGGAAATTGACGGCCCGTCACTTATTCAAAAGGCGCGCGCCGATTTCGGCATCAGTTCGTCCGTCATTTTCATGTCCGGCTATGCCGAGGCGGCGGTTCGGGATCAAATGGATCAGATCGGCGGCATCGCCTATATCCAAAAGCCGTTTCCTATGGCGGAACTTGGCGCAAGAGTGAAAGACGCTCTGCAGGCGCGGGCGAGCGCCAAGTCTTGAAGCGATGCTTTCGCGCTTTCAGTGTTGCCCATGAACCCGCAAGTTATCGCCTTGTCGTGATGATAGTCAGACGCGATTCTTGAATCCCGTCTGACTATCGACCATCCCAAAAGTCGGCATATCACCAGCCGCACTGGCGGCCGGCGTTTTCAGTTTCCAGATATTCCATCAGAGGCTGGAAGTAGGCGACGATCGCCGAGCCGTCCATCTGACGGCTGCCCGTGAACGCTTCAAGCGCGTCGGGCCAGGGTTTCGAAGCTCCCATTTCGAGCATGGCGTTAAACTTCTCGCCAACCTCTTTCGATCCGTAGAAGGAACAGCGATGGAGAGGGCCCTTCCATCCGATCTGATCGCAGGCGGCCTTGTAGAACTGGAACTGCAGAATGCGCGCCA
>JBBTJH010000307.1:0-6713 GCA_038059555.1 Pseudomonadota bacterium
TGTCGTCGCTGATCCTCTGGGGACCGCCCGGCGTCGGCAAGACGACGATCGCGCGTCTGCTGGCGAAGGAGACGACGCTTGAGTTCGTGCAGATTTCCGCCGTTTTTTCCGGCGTTGCCGATCTTCGTAAAGTCTTTGACGCCGCCGCCGAGCGCCGCCGCATGGGGAAGGGGACGCTGCTCTTTGTCGATGAAATCCACCGCTTCAATCGCGCACAGCAGGACGGTTTTTTACCGCACCTTGAATCGGGCCTCATCACCCTCGTCGGCGCGACCACGGAAAATCCGTCTTTTGAACTAAACCCTGCGCTCTTGTCGCGAGCGCAGGTTTTTACGCTGTCCCGCCTTGACGCCGCTGCAATCGAAAAACTTCTGCAGCGTGCGGAAGATCATGCCGGGGAAGTATTGCCGTTAACCGAACAGGCGCGCGGCGCGCTGATTTCAATGGCCGACGGCGACGGCCGTTTTGCGCTCAATCTCGCCGAAGAAATTTTCATCGAAAGGCCGAAGGCGCCGCTCGATATCGAAGCTCTGTCAAAAATCGTGCAGCGCCGCGCGCCTGTCTACGACAAGGGGCAGGAGTCGCATTACAATCTCGCGAGCGCCTTGCAAAAATCGATCCGGGGGTCGGATGTCGATGCGGCGCTCTACTGGGCGGCGCGCATGATCGTCGGCGGCGAAGATCCGCGCTTTGTCCTAAGGCGGCTCGTCGTCATCGCGTCCGAAGATGTCGGCAACGCCGACCCGCAGGCGCTCCCCCTTGCCATCGCAGCGCGCGACGCATTCGAATTCCTCGGTCAACCCGAGGGCGAGATCGCGATCGGCCAGCTCGTCTCTTATCTCGCGACCGCGCCGAAATCGAATAGAGGCCACGTCGCCTTCATCGCCGCGAAATCCGCAGCGCGTGAAAGCGGCTCGCTGCCGCCGCCCATGCACGCGATGAACGCGCCGACGAAAATGATGAAGTCGCTCGGCTATGGCGAAGGCTATCAATACGATCATGACAGCGAGGATGCGTTCGCGGGACTTGATTATTTCCCGCCGGATATGGAGCGTCAGCGATTTTACGAGCCGCGAGAGACCGGGTTCGAACGCGAGATCGCCAAGCGGTTAGACTATTGGGAGAAGCGGCGAAAGCCGCGGGAGCGATGAATTTGCCAGCGCCCTCAGTTATTCACGCTGTCACTCCGGGGCGCCGCGCAGCGGCGAACCCGGAGTCCATGTCCGGCGTGCGCCGTCACAGAGTGGATTCCGGGTTCGCGAGCGTAGCTCGCGCCCCGGAATGACAATTGTGTTTTTTCGTTCAACCCGAAAGTAACTGCAAGATGAGTGATGCAAACACATACGCAATCGAGCCGGACCTTTCCGCCGATGAATTTATTTCGGTGCTGAAGCGCTCGACGCTCGCCGAGCGGCGCCCGGTCAATGAACGCGCGCGGATCGAGAAAATGCTGGCGAACGCCGACATTATCGTCACTGCGCGGGGCGAAGATGGCGTCCTTATCGGCGTTTCCCGCTGCGTCTCGGATTTTTCCTTTTGCTGTTACTGCTCTGACCTGGCGGTCGATAAAGCGTATCAGGGAAAGGGCGTCGGCAAACGTCTTCTCGATGAAAGCGCCAAGGCTGCGGGCGCCTACGCACATTTCATCCTGCTCGCCGCGCCGGGCGCCGTCACCTATTACGAACATATCGGCATGAGGCGGCTTGATATCGCGTACGATCGGCCGGACTGGAAACGTTTCGCCGATGCTGACTGACGTCGTCATCGCCAACAAAGCGTTGATCGGCGCCGGCGTCTTTGCGTCGCTATTTATCGTCGAGCGCATAGCCGCCGCTGCGCCGTCCGCGCCAGATCCTTCGCGATTGGTCAGGAACGGCGTTCTCTGGGTCCTGCTCCTCATTCTCTCTCCTGTGATCGTTCTTCCTTTGACGGCGTTTGCGACGGAGCATCCCCTCTGGCGCCGGCCTGACTTGCTGCTCAACCCAGCGGCGATCATCGCCGATCTCATTGTGCTCGACCTTTGGACATACTGGCTGCATCGCGCCTATCACGAAGTCCCGCTGATGCGGCGGTTTCACCGCGTCCACCATCTTGATCAGCATCTCGACACAACCTCCGCCGTGCGCTTCCATCCAGGAGAAGTTGCGATCTCGGCGCTCTTTCGGATGGCGCCGATTACGCTTCTCGCCATTCCGTTCTCCCATATCGTGATGTTTGAGACGGCGCTGCTGGCGGCCTCGCTTTTTCATCATTCGAATGTACGGCTGCCGGCGGCCATAGAGCGGGCGCTTTCCCGGATCATCGTCACGCCGTCGATCCACTGGGTTCACCATCACGCCGTCCCGGCGGACACCAATTCGAATTATTCGGCGATTTTGAGCCTGTGGGACCGGCTTTTTCACACGAGGGCCCGGACCGTTCGAACGCCGGCGATGAAAATCGGCCTTGAGGGCGTTGAAGACAAATCGCTGATCGGGCTATTGCTGGCGCCCTTTCAACCGGCGGAGCGACAATGAACGGCCTTCCCTTATGGCTAGCGGTCGGCGCGGGCGGCGCGATCGGCGCCGTGGCGCGTTATGGCGTCGGCGTGCTTTCGCTGCGCTTTCTCGGCCCGAATTTTCCATGGGGCACGTTGACGGTGAACGTCGTCGGCTCGGCCTTGATGGGGCTCTTTATTGCGTGGCTCGTCGCGAAGGAGCCGCATAACGCTGCGATGCGGGTTTTCGTGGCGACTGGCATCCTCGGCGGCTTCACGACTTTCTCGACCTTCGCCCTCGACGCGATGACGCTCTACCGCGAAAAGACGCTCACTCTCGCCGGCGCCTATGTGGCGGCGTCAGTCATCTTGTCGATCGCCGGTCTCCTCGCGGGCCTTGCGGCTGGAAAGGCTTTTTCATGAGCGGCGTTGAAACCAAAGTCGTTGAAGAAAAGGACGACGGCCTTCGTCTCGACCGCTGGTTCAAGACTTATTATCCGGGCGTCAGGCACGGGGCGCTCGAAAAGCTGCTGCGCACCGGGCAGATCCGCGTCAATGGCGGGCGCGTCAAAGCAAATCGCCGGGTCGAGGCGGGCGAGGCGATCCGCATCCCGCCGATCGACGAACAGGCCGCAGCGCCGAAATCGGAATTCCGGCCGAAACGCGAGGACGCGGAATTTCTCCATAGCTTGACGATATTTGAAGACGACGCGATCTTGGCGATCAACAAGCCGTTCGGTCTTGCAGTGCAGGGCGGCGCCAAGACGACGCGCCATGTCGACGGCATGCTCGCCTCGCTCGAAAAAAACGGGGAAAAACCCCGGCTCGTTCATCGTCTCGACCAGGATACAGGCGGGCTTTTGATACTTGCGAAAACGCGCATCGCCGCTGCAAAACTCGGCAAAGCGTTTCAGGGCCACGATGTTGTCAAAACCTATTGGGCTCTCTGCGCCGGCACGCCGGCGATACCGCAAGGCACGATCAATCTGCCGATTGCGAAGAAAATGATCCGCGTGGGCGACAAGGATCAGGAGCGCATGGCGCCCGCCGACGATGAAGAGTCCAAAAAAGCGATCACCGATTATTCCGTACTCGACAGCGCGGGGCCGGCGTCGTTCGTCGCGTTAAAACCTTTGACGGGCCGCACCCATCAGCTGCGCGTTCACTGCGCCGCGATGGGAACGCCGATTGTCGGCGACCGGAAATATGGCGGCCCGAACGCCTTTGTCGAAGGCGCGCCCGAAGGTTTGCAGCTCTTCTGCCGCGAAATGACGTTTCCGCATCCTGACAACGGCCTTCTGATCACGCTGACGGCCCCGCTGACGGGGCGGATGAAAGAGACGTGGGAGCTTTTCGGCTTCGATCCTGAGGCGGAAATCGTCTGGCCGGATTTGTCGCGCAAGAAATCGAAACGATGACGAGACTTGGCGAAACTCCGCCGCGCCTGCCGAAGCGATTCTACAAAGCGGCGTCTGCGGAGAGCGACGGCGGCGCCTTTCACATCCGGCTTGACGGAAAGACCGCGAAGACACGCGGCGGCAAGCCCTTGTGCGCCGTCACCAAATCGCTCGGCGAGGCGGTTGCGAGGGAGTGGAATGCGCAAGGCGAGCATATCGCGTTCGCTCGAATGCCGATGACCAGATACGCAATGACCGTGTGCGATCTTGGCGGCAGGGATCTCGATATCTGGCGCGAGGCGGTGCTGGCGTTTTTGAAATCGGATCTTTGTTGTTATCGCGCAAATGAACCGGCCGAGCTCGTCGCTCGCCAGAGCGAGGCGTGGAACCCGTTACTCGCATGGGCGGGATCGGAGCTGAATGTCCGGTTGAGTACAGGCGCTGGCGTCGGGTTCATTGAGCAGCCGCATGACGCATATGCCGCCGCGCGCGCCGTCCTCGCGGCGGCGACGACCGAACAAGTGCTGGGCGTCAAGGAGGCGACGGAAATCTCGGGCTCAGCGGTCATTGGCCTAGCGTTACTGAAGGGCGCGTTTCCGGCAGATCAGCTCTTCGCCGCATCGCGCGTCGATGAGGAGTTTCAAAGCGACCGCTGGGGCGCGGATGCTGAAGCCTCAGCGCGGGAAGTAACGCTGCGCCGGGATTTTTTGGACGCAGCGAGGTTTTTGTCGCTGGTTTAGCGAGCGGGTCAATTCGCCCGCGTCGCATCTTGTGAAAGATTGGGTCCCTCACCCGCATCGCTGCGCGATGCTGGCCTCTCCCAAGGGAGAGGCGGGGACCCCTTACTTCGCCTCTCCCTCGGGAGAGGCCAGCGAGCGCGCAGCGCGAGCGGGTGAGGGGATACGGCGTTATTCGCCCGCGACCGTCTCGCCGCGAACAGCCGCGCGGAATTTCAACAACTCGTCGCCCCGTAGCAGATCGTCCTTGTCGAGATCGTTCGCTTCAAACTCATCGACGATTTTGCGCGTGAACGCCTTTTTCGCCATGGTCAAATCCGCGCCCGCCATAGCCGCGAATTTGGCGCGCGCCTGTTCGGCGTGTTCACGGTCAGCCTCTTCCTGATCGACATGGTAATAGGGGTCGATAAACCTTCCGTGACCTGAACCGCTGATCTCCGCGCTTTCCCAGCCCTTGACGAGATAGACGAATTCGTCGGCGGAAACGGCGTCGTCGCGGTCAAGATCGGCGACCACGAAATCGAGTTTTGCTTCTTCGAGCGCCTCCTTGCGGGTCAGCGCCTGACTGTCGAACTGTTCTTTCAATTTTTCGAGCGGCGACAACCCGGCCTCGCTGTCGCGGAGCGGGTCGTCCTTTGAATAGACGACCGTCTCTTTTTTCGTTTCAACGACTTGTCCGTTCACGGAACGGGTAAGCGTCACGTCCTGCTTGATTTGTTGTTGAGAGTTCAACAGATCGGCCATCTCGTCTTCGTTGATCGCGGGCGCCTCTGCGGGCGCGGCCTCTGCGGCCGGTTCTGCGACGGCGGCGTCCTGGGCGTACGCGGCGCCCCATGAGAGGGCGGCGAGAGCGGCGGAAATCGTGAGCGGCGATCTGGACAGGCGGGACATGAGAACTCCTTCGAAGAACGATTCGTATTTCACCCTAAAGCGACGAGGCGCGATTGTCATATATCAACTGGCTTGTTCAATTACGGAATGTTCAGACAAGCGGGGGCGCATCGACCGTCGGTCCGAAAACCTTGTGGAATGACTTGCGAAGCGCGACATCGGCATCGTCCATCGTCGCTGGAATACCGAGATCGACAAGGCTGGTGACGCCATATCCGGGTGCGCTGACCCCGCACGGAACAATCCCGCCGAAATGCGAAAGATCGGGTTCGACATTCAGCGCAATGCCATGAAAGCTCACCCAATGGCGAAGCCGGATGCCGATGGCGGCGATCTTGTCCTCGCGGCGCGCCTCGCCTGGGAGGGTTCTGTCGACCCAGACGCCGACCCGGTCGTCCCGCCGCTCGCCCCTGATGTTGAACTCGCCGAGCGCGCCGAAGAGCCACTCCTCCAGCGAGGCGACAAACCCCCTCACGTCGCGGGAGCGATCGGCAAGGTTCAGCATCACATAGGCAACCCGCTGGCCGGGGCCGTGATAGGTGAACTGCCCCCCCCGGGGCGAGCGAAAGACCGGAAATCGGGGATCGAGAAGATCGACGTCCTTGGCGCTCGTCCCCGCCGTATAGAGGGGGGGGTGCTCAATCAGCCAGACAACCTCGCGGGCATGGCCTGCCCGAATGTCGGCGACCCGGCGCTCCATGGCGTCCGAGGCCTCCGGGTAGGGCGTTTTTCCCCCGGAAACGGCCCATTCGACCGGCTGATCCCGCCAAAAGTGCTGATTTAACGCCGTTCTAACCAAAGGAGCCGATGCTTCGGGTTGTTGCGTAGTTTGGGGTATCACCGCCTATGGCCGCTGTCGAACAGATCGATGTGGAACTGACGATCGTCGTTGGGTCGGCGGATTTGCCTCTCGCGGCCGCTCTTTCCCTTGGAAGGGGGGCGGTCGTCCCGCTTGGCCGCGACGCGCTGAAGCCGATTTCGATCCTCGCCAATGGCAAAAAGATCGCCGACGGCAAGGTCAAGCTGATCGGCGACCGGATCGCCATCGAAGTCGCGAACCGATAATTCTCAAAGCAGGTCAAAGGGCTTGAGGCGCCGGAAGGCATTTGCTATCCCCCGCGCCTCTATCGGAATGCGGCCATGGCGGAATTGGTAGACGCACTAGCTTGAGGTGCTAGCGAGTAACATCGTGGAGGTTCGAGTCCTCTTGGC
>JBBTJH010000308.1:0-5843 GCA_038059555.1 Pseudomonadota bacterium
CGCTGCGACTTTTATCCCGTGGCGATGCGCTTCGTCGGCGACGGCTTTCATTTCCTCGAACGACATCTGCTGCGCGCCGACCGAATCTTCAAAGGACAAGACGCCGGCGGTCGCGCAAATCTTGATCACCTTGGCGCCGTGTTTGATTTGATAGCGCACGCCTTTGACGAAAGAGTCGACGCCGTCAGCGACGCCGACCTTCTCGTCAGTCTCAGCAACGCCGGGCGCAAAGCCGGTGACGTCGCAATGCCCGCCGGTGATGCCGAGCGAGTGACCGGCCGGGATGATGCGCGGCCCGTCGACCCAGCCCTTCTCGATCGCATTTTTCAGCGAGACGTCCGAAAATCCGCCGGCGCCGAGATTTCTGACCGTCGTAAAGCCCGCGAGCAAGGTCGTCCTCGCATTGCGTGCGCCCTTTAGCGCTTCGTCCGCAATCGTCATGCGAACGGCCGCCACATCAAAGCCGGGCTCGATATCGAAAGTGAGGTGCGTGTGCGCGTCCATGAGGCCGGGCAGCAACGTCGTATCTCCAAGATCGATCGTCGCGCCTTCAGGCGTCGACGCCGGATTGATCGCCGCGATCTTGCCGTCTTCCACAACGATCACCGCCGGCGAGACATAGCGCCCGCTGACAACATCGAGATACCGAGCGGATTTGAGGATGGTGGTTTCAGCAGCGGCAGGCGACGCGGCCGCGCCAAGAACCGCGAGGGCGGCGCCGGAGAGGAGAATGCATTTGTACATGGTTGACTTTTACTCTCGAAAAAAGGCCCGGCGGCCCCGCCGACCCGATCCAGCATGGAAGGCCCGACTTCGCCCCAATCCTTGCCGCTTGTCAAATTGGCGACGATCCGCGAGCGCCCATGACGAGGAGCCAAAGACAGGTCCCGATTTCGCCGATTGAACCCGCCTTTGAAATCCAGCCGGGAAAACTCAAATCCTCATAGCCTTGATAGAGCGCCGGCCCGAAAAAATTCGCGAGATATCCGGCGCATCCGGCGAACAACAGCAGGCCTAAGACGCGCGGGATCGCGCCAGATTTGAGAATGAGCCAACCGAGCGGCGCGAGCCACAGCCCCCAAAAAATGGACGCATAGTCCATCCATCGGTTATGCGCCGATAGCTTTGCCGCAACAGCCTCGGCGCTCGCCCCGCCCGCCCGGACGAGATGCGCGAGCTCGAAGTTTTGAGCGGCGGCGGCAAGCGTCAGGGGAATGCTGGCGGCGACAAAGACAATCATCACCCGCGAAGCGTTCGCTCCATAGGGCGACAAAAATCTGGAAAGCGCGAACGGCAACGCGAGAAAAAACGCGCTCATCGCGAGCGACGCGTAATTCGCCGCGTCGAACAATCCCGGATTTGCCGAAATCGCCGCCGACGTAGCAGCCGGATCGCCGGAGAAGATCAGCCGTCCCGGCGCGTAAGCGAGCGTAAAAATCCCGGTCAACACGACGCCAAGATATGTCACGCCCGCGATGCGGCCTTGCGTGCGAACCGTCGTCATGCGCCGCCCCGATTGCGCGGCCACGAAAGCGCGGTCCAGACAATGAACAGCGACAACGGAATTTCGATCGCGCCGTAGCCGAGATAAAACAGCGGCGCGCCGGGCAAAGTCGCGGCCAGAATGCCTGCATAGGCCAAGCCGAAGAGGACGTTCAGCCATTTCGAGAGCCATGAAGGCGCGATCAGCGACAGCGTAATCATCAGCGCCGGGATCGCCATCATCATCGAAATCGCCAGCATGCCGGCGCCGTCCGCCGCGTTCACTGGCCCGACATTTCCCGCCGCCATCGCGGCGAGCTTCCCCGGCGAATACATGTTGAAATAATCGCCATAGACGTAAAGGAACATCAAAGACGTCCACATCGCGGCGAGTTTCAATTTCGCCGGCGCGCGGAATTCTTCAAGTTTTGTTTTCTGCGACATGGGAGCCCCCTGACCGTCTCGAAGCTGGGCGATTTGCGCGGGGTTTAAAAGCCGCCCTGCGACGGGCTGAGGTTTTGGAGAGCCGAACGCCCTCCCAATACGCGTCACCCGACCCAGATCAAGCCAATGACTGCGCCCGTCATCAAGGTGGCGAGCGTTCCTGAAATCAGCGCGCGCGGGGCGAGGTTGATAACGTCGTTCCGGCGGTCGGGCGCGAGCGCCGTGAGGCCCCCGATGACGATGCCAAGGCTCGAGAAGTTCGCAAATCCGCACATCGAGTAGATGAGGATCAGCATGGTGCGGTGATCGAAAGTTCCGGGCGGAAGCTCTGAGAGGCGAACATAGGCGACGAGTTCGTTGATCGCGGTTTTGAGCCCCATGAATTCGCCCGCAGCGGCCGCATCTTTCCACGGAACCCCGGCGAGCCACATCAACGGCGCAAACGCCCATCCGAAGAGACGCTCCAGCGTCAGCGGCTCGCCCGAAACGTCCGGCGCGGCCGTCAGCATGATATTGACGAGCGCGGCGAAGGCGGTGAACGCAATCAGCGACGCGATGATATTGAGATAAAGACCGAGCCCGTCGGTGACGCCGCGCACAAAGGCGTCCATGGAGCTTGCGTATTTGAACTCGTGCGCCGCGCTTGCCGCTGTCGGCGCGACGCCTTTTTCTTCGGGCACCATCACCTGCGCCATTAAAATCGCCGCCGGCACGGAGATGATCGACGCGATGATGATTTGACCGAGAATATCGCTCTCCACTTTCTGGAGATAGAAGACATAGATCGCCATCACCGACCCTGCGACCGTCGCAAACCCCGCCGTGATGACCACAAAAAGCTCCGCCCGCGTCAGTTTCGACAAGAACGGCCGGATCAGCAGCGGCGCCTCGGTGACGCCGAGAAAAACGTTCGCCGAGGCCGCGAGCGCCACGGCGCCGCCGACGCGCAAGCCCTTCTCGAGCAGGAACGCAAAAGCGCTCACCATGACTTTCAAAATCCGCCAATGCCAGAGCAGCGCCGACAGGCCGGAAAAGAAAATCACGAAAGGCAGCGCCTGAAACGTGAAGTTGAACATCGCGTTGGCGTCGGTCACCGCGAAGGGCGCAGCGCCGCCGCCGAGATAGCCGAACACGAACGACGTGCCGACGCGCGTCGCCGCCTGCAACGCGTCGACCGCGACCTGAAGGCTCGCGAGCGCATTGCGCGCCGGCGGCACATAAAGCAGGAAACTCGCGATCGCGATTTGGGCGGCGATTGTCCAGATCAGCGTCAGGAACGGAAACCGCAATTTGTTCGATGAAAAGAGCCAGGCGATCGCGGTGAAAGCAAAAAGCCCGAGAGCGCTTTGGCCGCGCGGGCCAATCGCCGAAAGATCAATCGGAAAATCCATGCCGCCCTAAAACCCCTCGCCGCGCCATCCCGCCCCGGAAGGGCCCGGACTATGGCGATGGCGCAGCGGAATGCAACCGCCGATGCGTGCGCACTGGGTTTGTTTCCCTTGAAAAGGGAGGTCGCAGCGAAGCGACGGGAGGGTTTCTTCTCTTGCGTAGCGCTGAACCCTCCCTTCCGCGCAAGAACGACGCCGCTGCGCGCCGTCGTGCGCGAAAGCCCTCCCTTTTCAAGGGAGGGAGGAAGAAAGAGGCGCTTCTTTCTTCTACCTCCCTTGAAAAGGGAGGTCGGCGCGCAGCGCCGGGAGGGTTTCTTCTCTGCTCGCTCCGCCTCGAACCCTCCCTTTTTAAAGGAGGGAGGAAGAGCGCTGGCGCTCGCCGTGGTCAGGCTCTGGTCGATATGCTCTAAGCTTCCCCGGCCTTCGTGATTGGGAGTTTTCGATGCGCTTTTTCCTTGCCGCGCTCAGCTTGGTCTCCGGGGCCGCCGCCGCGCAATCCTCGCCAGCCGAGGCGGTTGCGGCGGCGCGGGTCTGGCGCGCCGGTCATGCGCACCAGATCGTTGCGGAGTTCGCCGATCTCCTTCGCGTTCCCAATGTCGCGGCCGACCCGGCGGGCCTTAAGGCGAACGCCGAGCGCATCGCCGCTCTCTACCGGCTGCGCGGCTTTGACATGCGCGTCATTGAAATGAAGGGCGCAGCGCCCCTCGTCATCGGCGAGCGCAAAAGCGAAGGCGCGACGCGCACCCTCGCGATCTACGCGCATTACGACGGACAGCCGGTGACCCCCGCCGACTGGACGAGCCCGCCATTTGAGCCGACGCTTTTCACGCGCGCGAAAACCGACGGCGGCGTAGCGGCGCCCTTCCCTCGCGCGGGCGAACCGATCGACGGCGAGGCGCGTCTTTATGCGCGCTCAGCCGGCGACGACAAGGCGTCGATCATCGCGCTTGCCGCAGCGATTGACGCGCTCGACGGCGCCGGCATCGCGCCGACATCGAACATCCGGCTGATCTTCGACGGCGAGGAGGAAGCAGGATCGATGCACCTTCCTCAATACCTTCAGGGCGCCAAAGAATTTTTCAGCGATGTCGATCTGTGGCTCTTTTGCGACGGCCCGACGCATCAAAGCGGCGCCGCGCAGCTCGTCTTCGGCGTTCGCGGCCCCGCCGGCATGGAAGTCACCGTGTACGGACCAAATCGCAGGTTGCATTCCGGCCATTACGGCAATTGGGCGCCGGGGCCCGGCTGGCGGCTCGCGCGCCTTCTCGCGACGATGAAGGACGATGACGGGCGCGTTCTGGTCAAGGATTTTTACAAAAGCGCCGCGCCGGTGACCAAGGCCGACCGCGCCGCGATCGCCGCAATGCCGCCGATCGACGATCAATTGCGGGAAACTTTCGGCCTTGCCGAAACCGAGATGCACGACGCGCCGCTGGCTGAGCGCCTTCTCCTCCCCGCGCTCAATCTTCATGGGCTTAAAAGCGCGGAGGTCGGCCCCGGCGCCGCCAATGTCATCCCCGAGACGGCGACCGCCTCGCTTGGCCTGCGTCTCGCCCTTGGCGACGATCCCGAAAAAATGCTCGATCTTCTCGAAGCCCATATCGCGCGGCAGGGCTATCACATCATGCGCGGCGCGCCGGATGCCGCGGCGCGCGCCGCCTATCCGCTGATCGCGACGGTGACGCGCGAGGCGGGATACCCGGCCGTGCGCAGCCGCATCGACGATCCGGCCTTCGCGCCGCTGATCGAGGCTGTGCGCGCGGCGGCGGGAGATGGGCTCGTCCTCGCCCCGACGCTCGGCGGGTCGTTGCCGCTTTATATGTTCAAGGAAGCAAGCAACGCCCCGGTCATTGTCCTGCCGATCGCCAATTACGATAACAACCAACACGCGGCAGACGAGAACATCCGCCTCGGCAATCTCTTCTACGGCGTCGACGCGCTGGCGGCCGCGCTGACGATGAAGTGAGGCGGCCTCCTCCGCGGTGAATACCCCTGGAGGTTGATGATCCGCCTACGGAGCGCCTGCCGGCGGTTGCGCGCCGGCGGCGATGATTTCACCCGTAAATAATTTTTTCGCGCGAACCAGAGGTTGCAAGGCTTCTTCGCGCCAACGAAATTTGGCATATGAATTATCGTTGGCAATCAACGACTTGATCAAACCGGTCAAAGTTATCCCCCTGGTTATCCCCCTACTTATCCCCCTCCCTTGCGGAGGCCTTATGATGCTCCTCATCCCGGATTGCGGCGCGACCCACGGTGACGCGCGGCTGTTACGGGATTTGGTGACGACACGCCCCCTTCCCCCGTGCATCCCCGCGAAAGCGGGGATCTAGGCGGGTGGCGAGATGGATCCCCGCTTTCGCGGGGATGCACGGAGAGTGAGGCGAGAGAGTGAGAAGGAAAGGAGACCTGCGCGTGCGTAAAACAATTGCAACCCAAACCCCGCCGCGCGCGTCCCTCGCAGGGTATTTCAACATCCGCATTATCCGGACAAAACCGCTGGACCCCGCATGGAACAAGGAAACAAAG
>JBBTJH010000309.1:0-3364 GCA_038059555.1 Pseudomonadota bacterium
CAATCGCCGCGCCGGAAGGTATCGGCCTAATGCGCGCGCCGCTCAAGCGAGACCTCGCACTACCGGCGGGCGTCTATGAAGACTGCGCGCCGGCCCCATTCCCGAAACTGCGGCGGTTTAGGCGCTAAAGTTGCTCCTTATTGCCGCGTCTCGCGCATACCGCTAAGGCACTCCGCACGATGACCAATCACGAAATTGAGGACACATTCAAGGCTCACCGCCGCGTCGCCAAGGGAATTGGCGCGACGGCGCTGGCGAGGATGGGCGCACTGGTCGAAATCGTCGCGCAGCCGCTTTACGTGCTGTTGTTCGGCCTGCCTGGATACGGTCTTTATGCGGTCTTGTGGGCCGCGATTAACCTCATCGAAAATTTTTGCGACCTCGGCATGACGAGCGCCATGCAGCGCACAGTGCCAAAGTCGGCGAACGATGAGGACGCCGCCGCCGCGCTTCGGACAGCGATGCTTCTCGGCGTCGGGCCGTGCGTCGCGGCCGCCGCGCTCATCGCCATAAAAGCGCCCGTCATCGCCCCGTTGATCAATGTCGCCGCCGCCGATTCCAAAACCCTCGTGCCGGCCATTCGCCTCTTCGTGTGGGCCCTTCCCTTATGGGCGTTTGTCGAAATCGCCACTTCGGCGCTAAGGGCGCGCATGCTGTTCGGCGCGGAGATCCGCCTGCGGATCGTCTGGGAACAGCTCTTCCGGCTCGGCTTTGCGGTGTTGTTCTTCGCGATGGGCTTCGGGTTGATGGGCCTTTTCGCCGCGCACATCTGTTCGCTGACAATCACGGCGTTCCTATCGCTTCGATTGATGGCGCGGCATTACCGGCTGCGCCTTCTCTTTTCGGGGCCCCTCTGGCCGAAGGTCGCGCAAGACACCGCCCTCGCCGGAATTTCGATCCTGCCGTCGAACATCGTCGCGCGGCTCTTTGGCGACGCCCCCGCGCTGATCGTCAATCAACTCTTGCCGGGAGCGCAAGGCGCGGCAGCGGGCGGGCTGTTCACCATCGCGCGCAAGCTATCGAGCGTCGTCCAGCTTGTTCGCATCTCCTTTGTTTATGTCCTCGCGCCGCTCGCCGCGAGTTCCGAGCGACATGACCGCGCCGAAGTGCAGGCGATTTACGCTTACGCCGTGCGACTGATATTCGTCATCGCAACGCCGCTCGCCGTCGTTCTCGCGACCGGCAGCACGCCCCTCCTGTCGCTTTTCGGGCGCGGGGCCGAGATCGCCCAAACGGCCGTCATCATCTTGCTGATCGCCCGCGCGGTCGAAGCGGTGTTCGGCATCTCGCTTCCGGTGCTGCAAGTTGTCGCCGCTTTCCGCCACCAGCTGACGGCGAGCCTTGTCGGCCTTGGCATCGCTGTCCTCGCCGGCATCTGGATCGAAGGGCGGTTGTCGCCGCTGAATGCGGTCACGCTGGCCGCCGCTATCGGTCTCGTCGTCACCGCAGCCGTCCCCATGGCGCAGCTCTGGCGGGTCGAAGCGCTGCATCCGTTCACAAAGGCGTTTCCGCGCGTCGCCCTCGTGACCTTGTCGGCGTCGGCGGCCGGCGGCGCGGCGGCGGCGCTCGCTTCTCACCTGCCGGCGATTATCGCCATGCCGCTTATCCTTGCGATCGCCGCCGCCTCGGTCTGGGCGGCCGCACGGTGCGCCTTGCCTCTTTCGGACCGGCTTTCGCTGGGCCGGACGGGGCGCCGGCTGGGCCTCGTCGCGGCCTGATCGCAGTGTTGACGCCTAGCCCCTTGCGCCGCTAGATGCGCGCCACTGCATCGCGTCTGGTTCCCATGGCTGGGGGCGGGACCTCGTACAGCTGCAATCCTAGTGACATGGTCCCATGCTTCAGACTGACCCTGACCGCATCGCGAAGCGCCTGTTTTTCTTTCGTGGGACCTACATTTACATCATCATCGCGATTTCGACGCTGATCGCGTTGACCTCTCGCGACGTCGGGCCTTTCGCCAGCGCAGCGCTGGACCGGGTCTGGTTCTGGGCGGCGCTGCTGATTGCGAGCGCCGGAGCGATGGTGCGCGTCATTACGTCGGGGTTTGCCGCGCTCGGCACGTCCGGGCGCGCCAAAAGCGCCCCGGAGGCCGCCGAGCTTAATACGACCGGACCCTATAGCCTTGTGCGCAACCCGCTTTATGTCGGGCGCATCCTCAATTTCACCGGCCTTGCGATGCTATCGGGCAGCGCCGTCTATGCGGCCGTCATCTGCCTGCTGGCGATTTTCGTCTACAGCCGCATCTCCTCCTTCGAGGCGGCGTTTTTACGCAGCAAATTTGGCGACGCCCACGCCAAATGGGCCGCCGAAGTGCCAGCCTTGTTGCCGCGCCTTTCGGGCTGGGTGAAGCCCAAATACCCGTTCTGGTGGAAACGCATGATCTGGCGCGAACAAAACAAGCTCTTTTTGCTCGCGACCGCCGTCTTCCTCGTCTGGTTCGCGCGCCATGGATTTGATTTTTCCCAGCTCGCTCTCGGGCAAAGAAATTGGGTTTACGCTTACGGCGCGCTGTTCATCGTCCGGCTCTTCATCAGCGGTCTGAAGATGTCGGGATATTTTAAAGAATTGCGCTGATGGCTGAGAACGAGGCGATCGGGCCGCTGATTGCCGTGGTCGGCTGCGACGGCTCGGGCAAATCGCGGCTATCGGCCGATCTATTGACCCATGTGCAGAAAACCCGCCCCGCCGAAACCGGCTATCTCGGTCTCGGCTCCGGCGAACAGGGCCGTCAGATTGGTCGCTGGCCGCTCATCGGGCCGATGCTGCAACGCTATCTGGAAGACGTGGCGGACCGCTTGCGCGATCCCGCAGCGCCGATCCCCGGCGTCATCGCCGCCGGCTACGCTTTGCGGAAGTCGAAAAAACGCTACCGGCAGTTTCAATCCCTGCTTGAAAAACGGCGGCGCGGCGTCGTCGTCGTCACCGACCGGTATCCGCAAGTCGAACGGCCCGGCGTTCATGACGGACCGATCCTCGCCGGCACGGCGCGCAGCGAGAAACTCGCGCGGATCCAGGACGAGGAGCGCGCGCTTTATCAAGAGATGGCGGCTTATGTCCCGACATTGGTCATTCACCTCAAAGTCGATGTCGACACCGCGATGGCGCGCAAGCCCGATCATGACCGCAAGCTGATCGCGTTGAAGATCGCGTCCCTGCCGCAGATCACCTTCAACGGCGCGCGTATCGTCGTCCTTGATGCGACGATGGACTACGACGAGGAACTCTCAAAGGCCAAGGCGGCGGTGGACGCCGCCCTCGCCGCCTGAAGCGCCGCTAGAGTTTCAAGCGCCTGCAGGGCTGGGGTTGAGACCGGCGTCGGGACCGGGACGCGGTGAAGCGCCGGCCGACGGCACGGAGGCCGGCG
>JBBTJH010000310.1:0-5275 GCA_038059555.1 Pseudomonadota bacterium
GTTTTTGGCTGCTAGCCCTGAGCGCGGGCGCACCTGCGCCTCCCACCCTTCGGGGAGCGCCATCGCAAGCCCGGTCGGGACCAGCGCCGTCGCGCCCGGCGCCAGCGTCAGCGGCTGATCGCTTGCGAGCGCGGCTCGCAGATCGCAACCGGCCGCGCCCGCCGTCTCATAAGCGGGGAGCGCCAGCCCCTCGCCATGCGGCAGGCGGCGCAGGCGCACACAAGGCGGGCGGCGGGCGTCATCGAACATCGAGAAGTCCTTTTGAAATCGTCAAAATACTAGCGCGGAGCCGGAAAGAAAGCATCCGCTATCTGGCCGCAGCGATTTCCGCCTGAATGGCTCTGGCAGCAGCTGCCGGGTCGGCGGCGGCGATGATCGGGCGGCCGACGACCAGATGATCGGCGCCGGCCTTTATCGCGGCCGAGGGCGTCACCACCCGCTTTTGATCGTCGAGCGCGGCGCCTGCGGGGCGAACGCCCGGCGTCACAATTTTGAGAGCTCGCCCGAACCTTCTGCGGATCGCTTCTGCTTCGCGCGCCGAGGCGACGACGCCGTCGGCGCCCGCCTTCGCAGCGAACTCGGCTCGTCTCAATACCAAGTCTTCAAGTTTCATATTGATGCCGCTCTCGGCGAGGCTTTCCTGCGTCAGGCTCGTCAGCACAGTGACGCCGAGAATTTTCAACCGTTTGTCGTCGCCGCGTCCCTCGACCGCGCCCTTCAACACATCGGGCTCAGCATGAACCGTGAGGAAATCGCCGCCGAGTTTGACAACGCTCGCGACGCCGCGCTCGACGGTCGCGCCGATATCGTGAAACTTGAAATCGAGAAAGACTTTTATCCCGGCAGCGCTTAGCTCTGTCGCGAGAGAGAGCCCCCCTATCGGCATCAGCTGGTAGCCGATCTTGTAGAAGGCTCCCTCCGCGCCGACCCGCGCGACGATGCGGCGCGCCTCGTCGATGGTGGTGACATCAAGAGCGATGATCAGGCGGTCGGTCATTTTCTGCCGTCTTTCCTTTTCGGTTTCGCTTCTCGCAATTTCGGCGTCGCTGCAAGACGCTGGATCTGCTTTTTTGGCGCCGGCTTTTTTGACGCGGCTTTTTTCCCCGGCGCCGGCGTTTTGTCCTTGAACTGGCAAAACTCCGCAATATCGCAGCGCCAGCATTCGGGCTTGCGCGCCTTGCAGACATAGCGGCCATGCAAAATGAGCCAGTGATGGGCGCCATGAAGGAACTGCGGCGGCGTCATATTTTCAAGGCCCGCCTCGACCGCCAGCGGCGTCTTGCCGGGCGCAAGGCCGGTGCGATTGCCAACGCGAAAAATATGCGTGTCGACAGCGATGGTCGGCTGGCCGAAGGCGACATTGCAGACGACATTCGCCGTTTTGCGGCCGACCCCCGGCAATTGCTCGAGCGCGTCGCGGCTGGAGGGCACTTCGCCGCCGAATTTCGCGATCAGTTTTTGCGACAGCGCGACGACGTTCTTCGCCTTGGCGCGCCACAATCCGATGGTCTTGATATAGGCGCCGACTTTTTCTTCGCCGAGCGCCGCCATTTTTTCCGGAGTGTCGGCGGCCGCAAAGAGGGAGGGCGTTGCTTTGTTGACGCCGGTATCGGTCGCCTGCGCCGAGAGGACGACTGCAACCAGAAGGGTGAAAGTGTTCTTGTAATGAAGCTCGGTCCGGGGGTCCGGCGTCGCGGCGGCAAGGCGCTCGTAGATCGCGGCCGCGTCGGCCTTGGTCATTTTCGCCATCGACACCCCCTCGTCATGGAACGCTTGACCATGCCGCCCGCCCTGATCGCAAGTCAAACCGGCGCCGTGACGAACGGTCATTCAGCGGCTATCATCCAGCCATGACCCGTTTTTGCGTTTATGAAGACATGCCGCCGGCCGAGAAAGGCCGCGCCCTCGGCCCCGCGCCCGATCCGCTGGCGGCCGGTCCCGGGTTCGATGCGGTCTTGTTTCCGAACCGGTCGCTCCCGAACTCTGGTTTCATCGCGGTGATGTCGATCGTCATCGCGGCGAACCTTTTCTTTGGCGTTTATTTCTACGTCATCGGCGCCTGGCCGGTGATCGGTTTTTGCGGGCTTGACGTTTTCCTTGTCTGGCTCGCCTTCCGCCTTTCCTATCGCCAGGGCCGTCTTCATGAGCGGATCATCGTCGCGCCGGGCGAGATGCGCATCTCCCGCGTGCTTCCGTCGGGCCATGAATCGCGCTGGCGGATTGAGCCCTTCTGGACGCGCGTCGTCATCGACAACCCCGCCACTCACGAGACGCGCGTCCGCGTCGTCTCAAAGGGGCGCTCGCTGGTGCTGGGGTCGTTTTTGTCGCCGGACGAACGGATGAGCTTTGCGAGAGCGCTCGAAGCGGCTGTCGCTCGCGCCCGCGCCGGAGCCTGAAGAATGATTGAGATCTATTTGGCCTTCGTCGCCGCCGTGCTGCTTGCGGGCGCATGGTTTTTCTGGTGGTCCAGGAAGACCGCCGCCGAAATAGCCGCCGACGCCGGCGAGGAGTGGACGCGGCTGAACGCGTCCGATCCGGATCTCGTCGCCGGCCTTGATGAGCCGCGCTTTCGCACGGTCTATCGCCGCGTTCATTTTCCGCGCTTTCCAAAATATGCTCTCGCGATCGCGGCGGCGTTTGTCGCGTCGCTGCCGGTAACGCTCGGCCTTCTCGCCTTTATCGCCGGAGGACTTGAATCGATCGGCATGTCGGCTGACGCGGCTAACCTTGCCAAAAGCATCCCCGTCGAGGGATCGATCGCCGGCGTTTCGCGCGACGAGCAGGAAACGATCGCGCTTTACTATGTTCAAGATGTCGTCAAATTCTATTATTATTTCGGCATCATCTTTTCCTGGCTTGCGATCATTTTTGTCGCGATGCGGCGCTATCACAAACGCCGCCCCGGCTATCTTCGCGAGGAAATCCTCGCCGAAAAAGCGAAAGGGTAAGGATGGAATATCTCCATACCATGGTGCGCGTCAGGGACCTTGAGGCGTCGCTCGACTTTTATTGCGGCAAGCTCGGTCTGGTTGAAATCGACCGCCATCAAAACGAGAAAGGGCGCTTTACGCTGGCATTTCTCGCAGCGCCCGGCGACGCCGCCCGCGCGCGCGAGGCGAAGGCGCCGCTGGTCGAACTCACCTATAATTGGGATGCGGAGGAATATTCAGGCGGGCGCAATTTCGGCCACCTCGCCTACCGCGTTGACGATATTTATGCTCTTTGCGCCAAACTGATGCACGGTGGCGTCGTCATCAACCGCCCGCCGCGCGACGGCCATATGGCGTTCATCCGCTCGCCCGACGGCATATCGATCGAGCTCTTGCAAAAGGGCGAGCGCTTAAAACCAGAAGAGCCGTGGGCGTCGATGCCCAATACCGGCGCATGGTGAGGAGCTGAGGAAGGCGCCGCGCCTCTCGCCGGCGGGTCAATCGGCCGTAAATGCGGCCGGGTCTTTCATTGTGAACGAAATATTAAAGCCGCCTGCCGCATCGTCCGGTCAGCCAAGAGGGACCCCCTAAGACCGTGACCCCGCTCGTCCTTGAAAATGTCGTCAAAAGCTTCGGCGCCTTTAAGGCTGTCGACAAGCTCTCGTTCAGCGTCAACAAGGGCGAGATATTCGGGTTTCTGGGCCCGAACGGCGCCGGCAAGACGACCACCTTGCGCATGATCCTCGACATCATCCCGCCGACATCGGGGCGCATCATGGTGCTGGGGTCGGCGTCGGCGATCCCGGTCCGCCGCCGCATCGGCTATTTGCCGGAAGAGCGCGGCCTTTACCGCAAAATGAAAGCAGCCGAGACCATCGCCTATTTCGCGAGCTTAAGAGGCGTTCCGCAAAAACAGGCCAAAGCGCGCGCGCTATCGCTGCTTGAGCAGTTCGGGCTTGGGGAATTTGCCCGCGCGAAAAACGAATCCCTTTCGAAGGGCATGGCGCAAAAAGTTCAGTTGCTGGCGACGATCGCGCATGAGCCTGAGCTTTTGATCCTCGACGAGCCGTTCACTGGGCTCGATCCGATCAATCAGGCGACGCTTGAAAAGCTGATCGGCGATCTGCGCAATCAGGGCCGTACGATTATTTTTTCAACGCATACCATGCAGCATGCGGAACGTTTGTGCGACCGCTTCTTGATCCTCGCCAAAGGCGGAAAGCGGTTTGAAGGAACGCTTGAAGAAGCGCGGGCGAAGTTCCCTCCGAAACTCATCATCCGGACGCGCGATCAGGTCGCAGCGCTCGCACGAGCCCCTGGCGTCATCAATATTGCAGCAGCCCCGACGCGCGCCGGCGAGGACCCAAGCTATGCGGTCGAACTTGCCCGCGGCGTCGATCCGAACACTGTCTTGCGCGCCGCTTTTGACGCGGGGCTGCATTTATCGCGTTTTGAAAACACCAACGCATCCCTCCACGATATTTTCGTCGATCTTGTCGGCGAGGCGGGCGACGCGCCAGCGAGCGCGGTTGAGGAGAAAGCGGCGTGACCCCTGTTTTTCTCATCGCCTGGCGCGAATACAAACAATATGTGCTCTCGCGCGGCTTCATCATATTTCTCGTGACGTTTCCGCTGCTGATCGCGCTTGGCGGCGGCGCGGTCGGTCTTCTTGAATCGTCAAAGCCCGTGCGAAGTTTTGTCGTCTATGACGAGGCCGGCGGTTACGCCGAGGCGATAGACCGCGAAATCGCCGAACAAGAGCGCCGCCAGACAGTCGCCGCGTATGATCTTTATCTCGAGGCGGCGATCGACAAGGCGAAAATTGCGCCTGAAGATTTGCCGGCGCCTTTTGCGCCAGAAGCGCAGACCCAATCGCGGCAGGACGCGTTCTTCGCGGCCGGCGGCGTCGAGGCGGCGCGCGAGGCGACGAAGCCTTATCTTAAAAGCGGCATTCCGTTATTTTCTGCGCCAAGAAAGCAATTTGCTCACATCCCGTTGACGCCCGCGATTGGGTCGGCGGCGACAATCGAAGACGCCGCCGAGGCCCTTCGCCCTTATCTTGTCGGAGAAAAACCCTATCCGGGCGCGGGCGGCGAATTGTTCGCGGCGGTGATCATCCCCAAAGCCTACACCGGCGGCGAGGACGGCGCGGAAGCGCAATTCTGGAGCAATAACCTCACCGATCCCAATCTCGAAATCGCCGTGTCGCGCGCCTTGTCGGTCACCTCGCGCCGCAAACTCTCCGAGAGCTTTGGCCTGTCGCCGGCGCAACTCGACGCGCTTGCCGATGTCGATGCGCCGGTTAAAGCCTATCGCCCGGACAAGGTCGCCGGCGGCGGCGAGCT
>JBBTJH010000311.1:0-2352 GCA_038059555.1 Pseudomonadota bacterium
CGACGCGCTCGCCTATGTGTATCGTTCTATTTTTCATTGTCTTTTTTGGATATCTTCAGCACGTAGGTGTGCCCGCGGTGCGTAAAGAACGCGGGATACCGTTCATTGTCGGCAACGCGCAGTTGGTCAAACAGTTCTGCCAGACTTTTCTTCGGCTCCAATTCGCTGTCCTTGGGCGCCCGCTTCGGGTAAAAGCTCTCGTCGCCCGTCTGTGCGCGGCCCGTAGCGGAAGGGTACGCATCGACGAACCGGAGCGCAAGCGCGATGATGGCCTCTCCTTCTTTCCGGCGCACCTCATCAATGAGCTCGTGGCCTTCGAGCGCGATTGAAGCGGTATCATATATATCTCCCGCGTCCGTCTTGTCGACCGCCTCGAAAAGCGTCAGCGGTATCTCATGCTTCCCCTCGAGTATCTGCCACGTCGTCGGCGACCAACCCTTCCCGTGCGGCAGAGCGCTCGCATGGATGACGATATTGTGCGCGTTGCGTTCGCGGACATCCCTTTTTACCATCTGCTCGCAGCTGAGGAAAAAAGCGATGTCGCCGCGCGGCAGGTCCTGCGGGTCCTCGATGACGGTCACCTCGTGGCCGCGTTCGCGCAATTGTCGTCCGAGTTCCCGCGCATGCGGCACGAACCAACTCCCGGGATTGTCCATGAGAAGCGTGATGAGAAGTTTTTTTGTTGTCATAACTCGTAGGAACGGATGGCGGCAATTTCTACCGCACGTTCCGGATATTTCTTACGGAGCATGGCTATCGACTTTTGAACGAGCCCGCTATCCCCCGTCATGCTCGCTCTGTTCCGGTGGTAGACGAACAGGGGCCGCAAGATACGTACCCCCTGCCACCTCCCCCACGTACGCAATACTATCTCGTATTCCGGAAATATGCTCTCGTTCCCAAATCCGCCTTCGGCCATGAGTGTGTCCCGCCGCCATGCGAACGCCCCTGCGAGCGCCTTAAAGGGGTCAGTCGGACGGACAATCTTTCTCACTCCCCCGTATTCTTCATAGTACTCGCCGTACCCGTAATCAACCGAAGGGTCCCGGAGCGCGGCACAGGATGCGGATACCATGTCCGGCAAGGCCTCATCGTCGGCATCGAGAAGCATGACGATATCGCCCCGTGCGGCCGCGAAGCCCGCGTTGGACGCGCCGATAAGCCCTTGATTTTCCTGCTCGACGGCGCGGACGCGCGGGTCCGTCGAGAACTCTCGGATAACCTGCGCCGTCCCGTCCTCTGAGCCGTCGTTCACGACGACGACCTCATACTCATCTCCAACGTTCTGAGCGAGCGCGCTCCGAACGCAGGGCGCGAGCGTCTTTTCGGCATTGTACGCACGGATGACGATGGATGCTTTCACCCCGTTAGAAATAGGACTCGAACTATTCATACTCTGACATTCGAACATTAGTACTTATATTTTCTATCGGTTTCTATCCCACGCGTTCGCGATTTCTAACGGGGTTCATGCAACGTGCGAGAGCGCGGCGCGCAACGTCCGCGCAATGAACATCTGCTGTTTGTCCGTAATGTCCGGAAAGAGCGGGAGGGAAATTTCCGACGCCGCGAAGGTTTCCGCGTTGGGACACAGGCCCTTCTTGTATCCGAGCCGCTCATAATACACATGGAGATACACCGGCAAGTAGTGCACCTGCGCGCCGATGCCCTCCTTGTGCAGTCGCGCAAGCACTGCATCCCGTCGGTGCGCGATTTTCGGTGCGAGACGCACCGCATACAAATGCCACGCCGACCGTCTCTTCGCGTCGTCGGACGGCGGGAGTATGAGATTTGGGATACTAGCGAGGAGCTTCTCATACCGCTTCGCCGCCGCTCGGCGGCGTGCGATGAATGAGTCGAGACGCTTGAGCTGGCTTTCGCCGAGAGCCGCCTGCATATCCGTGATGCGATAGTTGTAGCCGAGCATCTGCATCTCCTGATACCACGCCCCTTCGTTTTTCCGCGCGAAAGTCTCCGGATCTTTCGAGATGCCGTGATGCCGGAAGATGCGCAGTGCCGCATCGTATGCGGGGTTGTCGGTCACGATGACGCCGCCCTCCCCCGTCGTGATGGATTTCACCGGATGGAAGCTGAACATGGTCATGTCCGCCTGCGTGCCGAGCGGTGCTCCCTTGAACGACGCGCCGAGGCTCTGTGCGCCGTCTTCTATTAAAAGGAGGTTGTGCTTCTTCGCGAGCCGACGACATGCGTCGAGGTCGGCGGGCCGTCCCGCATAATCGACTGGTATGATGGCCTTCGTCTTTCCGGTTATTTTTTTCTCCGCATCGGCGACGGACATGGTGCCGTCCTCGAGCGAGACATCGGCGAATACGGGGCGCGCGCCGACGTAGA
>JBBTJH010000311.1:2362-3369 GCA_038059555.1 Pseudomonadota bacterium
AGTGCAGGCACGATGACCTCGTCCCCTTCCTTTAAGCCCCCTACCGCATAGGCGGCGTGCAGGGCCCCCGTGCCCGACGCGAGAGCGACCGCGTATTTTGCCCCGACTTTTTTGGCGATGGCCTTCTCGAACGAAAGAATAGCGGGCCCCTGCGTGAGATACGGCGAGCGGAGCGTTTTCGCAACGGCCCGTATATCGGCTTCACTCACGGACTGCGTGGAATACGGTATCATCTTCTGTTTTTTCATATCCGGTACTTTATCTGTATCACTTTTTCGGGATGAGGGCGAGAACCTCTTTGACGACACGCTCTGTCGCGCCGGACGGCCAGAATTTCCTGAAATCTTCCGTCGCGGGCGCCGGCCCTCCGGCGGCATAGCCGCGGAATTCCGCCGCAAGCTCCGCGGGAGTATCCAGCCGCCGCGTCACGCCGCAACGGTTGCTCACCAAGCTGTCGGCGCCGGTAAGCCCCGGCTCGTAGGAGATGACACGCTTTCCCGCGGCGGCAGCTTGGATCAACGTGGGCGACACCATACCGATGATAAGCCCTGATGCGGACATTGCGTCTTCGAGGGGCGCCTCTTCAACGAGCCTCACGCGCGACGAAAGGTATGTACCGAATTTTCCGCGCTCTTCTTTGGGGTGCAGGCGTATCGAGATGTAGTACTCTTCGGGTAATGTTTTGATCGCCGACAGCAGGTCGGAAAGTACGGAAAACTCGTCGAACGGGAACGCCGCGGACGAACGCAGGGGCTGGGATATAAAAAGTATCTGCCCTCTTTCTTCGGCGTTGCGCGTTATACGATCGGCAAAATGATCGAAATGAGGATTGCCGGTCACGACGAGCCGCCCGGCGGGAAACCCTGCGGCGAGCATTTCCTCCTTCGCGATATCATCCATGACACAGATGCGCGTCGGAAGCGACGCGGCATCCTTCTCTCCCGTCGTTGAAAATCGCTGCCAATAATTGAGCCAGAAATCAAGCACGTACAGGCTCGGTGTTTTCC
>JBBTJH010000312.1:0-6506 GCA_038059555.1 Pseudomonadota bacterium
GCCGCCATCGACGAAGACGGTCTGCCCCGTGATGTACGACGCGGCGGGGGAGCTGAGGAAAAACGCGGCCTCCGCAACGTCTTCCGGGTCCCCGACGCGGTTCAGCGGCACCGTGTTCTTTGCGGATTTCAGATCGAATTCCTTCATATAGTCGCTCTTGATCGCGCCGATGCCGACCGCATTGACTCGGATGCCGTAGGACGACATCGCGAGCGCGGCCGCCTTCGTTAGCTGGTGCATCCCGCCTTGAGAGGCGGCGAAGGCGACGCGATCGGCCGCGACCGTCACCGCTTCGACCGACAAGATGTTGACGATAACGCCGTCCGCTTCGGCTTCCGTCGATTGGTCGAGCTGCTTGACCATCTGTTTGCAGACGGCCTGCGTTATGAGAAACCCGCCCTTAAGGTTCCAGTCGACCATCTGATCGAAATCTTCTTCCGACAATTCGAGAAATTCTCCGGAGGCGACATTGAGCGTCGCGTTCACGAGTCCGTCGACGCGGCCGTATGTCTCCAGCGCTTCGGCGATGATGTTGTGAACATGCAGGCGGTTGGAAATGCTGGCGGTCACATAGGCCGCCTCGCCCTTCGCATTCAGTTCCTCGGCGAGGTCGCGCAACACGTCCTCATCTTCATCGGCGAGGATCACCCGGTCGCCCGCCTCGACGAAGCGGCGCGCGCACGCGGCGCCGATCGCCGTTGCCGCGCCCGCGATTATCACCGATCTGTTCGCCATCGAGAATTATTCCTGTTGCGCGCGCCCCGCGCTCTTAAAAAAACAAAGCGCCCCCCTTCTCAGGAAGGCGCTTTTAGAGGCTCCGGATTTCGTTCAGCCGGGCGAATGATTATCCTGTCGCAGCCGTTCAATCTGGTCCTTAATTCGCAGCTTAAGTCGCTTCAGCTCGTGCAATCGCAAATCATCGGGGTGGGGGTGTTTTTGTTCCGACATCAATATCGTCTCTAATTCCTGATGCCGCTGATTGAGTGACTGCAAGTGAGCTTTAAGCGCCATATTCTAACCTCCTTGGTTAGGCTGCAGACTGGGAATTAAACCATGGAATACGGCTGCTTGTCGACTAATTCCGGCGGCGCGTTTGTTAACCTTTCGGCTTTGCAGCCCGCCTCGAAAGGGGTTAAACCGGTTCTCGCAACCTTTTGAGTTTCTTGTGAATTCGCCGCTTCGAGTCATTGTCGGGATTACCGGCGCATCCGGCGTCATCTACGGAAAACGCTGCCTGGAGGCGCTGAAATCTACAGGCGTCGAGACCCACCTTGTCGTCAGCAAGGCGGCCGAGATGACCCTTGCTTACGAGCTCGGCGAAAAGGCGGCCGATCTCGAAAACCTCGCGAGCGTTCGCTACGCGGCAGGCGATGTCGGCGCCGCGATCTCGTCGGGGTCATTCAGGACGGCGGGCATGATCATCGCGCCGTGCTCGATCAAAACGATGTCGGAGATTGCAACCGGCGTCACTTCGAACCTCATCAGCAGAGCCGCCGATGTCGTCTTGAAAGAGCGCCGCCGCCTCGTGCTGATGGTGCGCGAGACGCCGTTCCATCTTGGGCATTTGCGCACCATGACAGCGCTCGCTGAAATGGGCGCGATCATCGCGCCGCCGCTGCCGTCTTTTTATACCGAGCCGAAAACCGTCAGCGATATTGTCGATCAGTCTGTCGGGCGGGTTCTCGATTTATTCGATATCGATTGCCCGCTCACCAGGCGATGGGGCGAAGGCGTGACCAAAGGATCGCGGCCCTGACGACGCGCCCGGCATTTTGGGATTGGTCCGTTGAATTCTACGCGCAAGAAGGCGTCGAGCCGGCATTGCTGACGCTTCAGGACAAGCACGGCCTCAGCGTCAATATGCTGCTGTGGTGCTTGTGGTGCGGAACGTATTTCGAGACGCCGGGCGATCTCGTGATCAAAAAAGCGGTTTATACGGCTAACTGGTGGTCGATCGCCGTGACGGCGCCGTTGAGAGAAGCGCGCCGCGCCTTGAAGGCGCCGCCGATACGAGCGCCCATGGAAGCCGCCAACGATCTAAAAGAGCAGATCTTGAAGGGCGAACTTTCGGCTGAAAAAATCGAGCAGGGAGCGCTGGAACGGCTGGCGGTCGAAACCCTTGTCAGCGCCGCAAGCGTGGACGGCGCTGCGGCGCGAGGGAGAAAAGCGCTCGCCGCTTATATCCGCCTTACGGACGCGATAAAGACGCCGGGCTTTTCAGTCTCGTTGATCGAAAACCTGATCGGTCTTAGGTTCCCGGCGTCCGATTCGGACGTTGATGGCGTTAAGTGAGCGGCGGCATGAATTCCGGAGATGGCAAGGATAAAGAGACCGGCGCAATCGTCGAGGCGTCGCATTTCTTCAGCGCGCGAGAGAGCGGGTTCAGCAGCGCCAATGAAGACGCTCTGCAGGTGCGCCTCGCGCTGCTGCTGCAAGAGCATAGCGATCTCGACGCCGCCATCGTCGCCCTCGCCGCGTCCCCCGGACACGACAGGCTGACGCTCGCGAGGCTGAAAAAGAAGAAGCTTCAGCTGAAGGATATGATTCAGAAATTACAGGACCAGCTGACGCCGGACATTATCGCTTAGGCGTTCAGGCGCGAAATCGGCTGCTGTCAGCGCGGAGCAGTGCTCGAGACCGTTCGTTTGAAGGCTCTTCAGGGACTGGCCCATAAATCGAAAACGAGCGACTCTACCGCTCCCCCGCTGCTTGCGGGGGAGCTGTCACGCGCAGCGTGACTGAGGGGGCTCTATCCGCGAGCGCCGCTGCTTGTGACTCCCCCCCTCCGGCCCTCCGGGCCACCTCCCCCGCAAGCGGGGGAGGAGAAGGAAGGGCGCGCTCCAAATCGATTTTCGAGTCAGTCTCTCAGCCTGTGGAGTTAGGCGCTTTGCAACAGGCGATGCGCGCGCCTCAGCGCTTTCGTTTCTGGTCGTACATGACCTTGTCGGCCGCGACGAGCGCGGCTTCCGCCGTGAGGCCGGGCGCGATTTCGACGACCCCGTAGGTGATGCTGACCGAGAGCCCATCGGGGCCCGGCGTTCCCTTCACAAGCTCCGCCAGCAAGGTCGCTTTGTGCTCTGCGAGCTGGCGCGGGGTGTTGGTGAGGATGATCGCGAACTCGTCGCCGCCGAGCCTGCCGAAAACGTCCGTCTGACGAATGTTGGCGCTGATGATCTCAGCCGCGTGCATAAGCGCCGCATCGCCGATCGCGTGACCGTGCTTGTCGTTGATTTTTTTCAGATCGTCGAGATCGATAAAGACTAGGCTCGACGGCTGACTGTAGCGTTGCGCCATCCCGAGAGCGCGATTGAGCTCGCCGACGAAAGCCCGGCGGTTCAAAACGCCGATCAACGGATCCGTGCTGGCGAGGAGTTCAAGCTCGACCATGCGGCCGCGCACGTCAGTGAGCTCGCGCCGCAAATCCGCGACCTCGCGCATCAGGGCGGTCAGCGCCTCGCGCACGCGCGGCGTCAGCTCGTCTTCCGGAATGCCGGCGACCGAGATCGCATCGACCGCCGTCGCCGCTGCCGCAGAGCCTGCGCGCGGGGCGTTGGCGACGCGCCCAGCAGCGCGCGGCGCTTTGGGAGCGCCAGGACCCGTGATTTTCATGTTTTTAGCCTCGAGCGTTGGGTCGCAGTGAACACGGATTTGCCGCAGCTTGGCAACCGGAGGTCGTAAACCCGCTCGCGTTTTTGTGTTCACAGCTCATCGCGCGCCCACATCAGTTCGGCGCAAGCCATGTTGTTACAATCGTAAAACCCGCCCCTAATCCGCCTCGCGGCGTTATGTGGATGTCCCCTTCTCAGGCAATCGCGACCGCCGCACCGATAAGGAAGGCCCGGGCCGACGCGCCCCCGTCTGGATGGTCCGGGCCTTTCTTTTTCCCCCCGTTCATCGACGCTTTTAAACTTTGCGCAAAACCGCCGGTCTGGTGTAAGCCCCCCATTTTAGAGGGTGGAGAATCCCTTGGCCGGAAAGACCAAAGCTGGCGCGTCAGGCGCTAAACCCCGCAAATTCCCTCCCGCGGCGCCGCTGGTCGGCGTGATCATGGGCTCACGCTCCGACTGGCCGACGATGGAACGCGCCGTGAAAATGCTCGGCATTCTGGGCGTCCCGTTCGAGGTGAAAGTCGTCTCCGCGCACCGGACCCCGGCGCGGCTTTACGAGTATGCGACAAACGCCGCCTCGCGCGGGCTGAAGGTAATCATCGCGGGCGCCGGCGGCGCGGCGCACCTTCCCGGCATGACAGCGTCGATGACGATGCTGCCCGTCATCGGCGTTCCGGTTCAGTCAAAAGCGCTTTCGGGGCTCGATAGCCTCCTCTCGATCGTGCAGATGCCGGCGGGCGTTCCGGTGGCGACAGTCGCTATTGGCGAGGCTGGCGCGGCGAACGCCGGCATTCTCGCGGCATCGATCATTGCGCTTGGCGACGAGAAAGTTGCGAAGAAGCTTAGCGACTGGCGCGCCAAGGAAACCGCGAGCGTTCCCGTGACGGTCGCCGACTAGCAATGATTGTCGAACCGAACGGCGTCATCGGCATTTTGGGCGGCGGACAGCTTGGCCGCATGCTCTCGCTCGCCGCGGCGCGCCTCGGTCTCCGGGCGCATATTTACACGCCGGACGAAAATTCGCCCGCCGCCGATGTCGCGCACGCCGTCACCATCGGCGATTACAAGGACGCGGAAAAGCTCAACCGCTTTGGCGGCGCTGTTAACGTCGTCACCTATGAATTTGAGAATGTGCCGGCGGAAACGGTCGACATCCTCGCGGCGAACAGAGTTCGCGTCGCGCCGGGCGGAAAAGCGCTCGGCATCGCGCAAGATCGCCTCATCGAAAAGGAATTCGTCAACTCGCTCGGCGCCCGCACCGCGCCGTTTTTTGCCGTCGACGATTTAGCCTCGCTGGAAGAGGGCCTCAGAAAAGTCGGCCGGCCCGCGATCTTGAAAACTCGCCGCCTCGGCTATGACGGCAAGGGACAGACGACGATTGGCGCAGGCGATGGCGATCTCGCCGGGACATGGGACGCCGCCATCAAAAAGGCCTGGGACGAAATCGGCGCGCGCCCCTCGATCCTTGAAGGGTTCATCGATTTCGCCATGGAGATTTCGGTGATCGGCGCGCGCGGACTTAGCGGAGAAATCCGTTGCTATGACGCGCCGCAAAACATCCACAAGGGCGGGATCCTCAGGCGTTCCATCGTCCCTTCCCCGGCGCCGGCGTCGGCGGTGCGAGATGCAATCGCCATCGCCTCGAACATGCTCGAAGCGCTCGATTATATCGGCGTCATCGGCGTTGAGTTTTTTGTCGAAAAATCCGGCGGCGTCATCGTCAACGAATTCGCCCCGCGCGTTCACAATTCAGGACACTGGACGACCGACGCTTGCGCAATCTCTCAGTTCGAGCAGCATATCAGAGCCGTCGCCGGCTGGCCGCTCGGCGATCCGCGGCGCCATTCCGATTGCGTTATGGATAATCTGATCGGCGATGACGCGGCGCGCTGGCTGGAACTCTCACGCGAGCCGAATACGTGCATTCACCTCTACGGCAAACGCGACTCGCTGCCGGGCAGGAAGATGGGACATGTGACGCGGATTTGCGTTTAATCCCCCTCGCCCGCTTGCGGGAGAGGGGACTATCTCCCCTCCGGATACCGCAGCTTCGCGAGCCAGCCCCACATGCCTTGCGCGTCGAAACCCTTGTCGCGCACTTTCGCTTTCAGCTTTTCAAACTGCATGACGTTTTCGATCCGGGCGCGGAGGAATGATTTTGTCTCCGCCTCGCTTTCGCTGTCATCGGCGAACCAGCGCGCCATGGTCGACGTTAACACGCCTGCGAGAATTGTCCGTTTTGAGTAGAAATTGAAATCGGTTGAAGGATCGCCCATCGCACGCCAGATCGCGTCGGAGGCGTTCCAGACGAGCCGCGCGCCCGCCGGCGCATGCGGGGGGAGTGCGAGAAAGGCGGCCGCGCGGCGGGCGGCTTCCTTGTCGGGCCGCAGGTATGCGATTCGCGCTTCGACCCCCAAAGCGACCTTTTCCCGGATTTTGAGGCCTGCGGCGCCCTCGCCCGTCAGCGCCTCAGCCGAGGCCCGGTCGGCCCTTGAGGACCAGTATTCGATGAGCGCCAGCGCGCCAGCCGGAAAGGCGGCCGCAAGCTCCGCCTCGCCTACCCCCGCCTCTTTGGCGGCTTTCGCCATCATCAGGGGGGTAAAGCCTTCAAAAACCGCCGCCTTCAAGGCGACAGGAAGAAGCCGCGCGCGGACATCGTCAAAGGGGTCTGAGAAATCGGTCATCGGGTCGAAAAGCCTTGAAACTGCCTGGCTGCAATATGGACAGCTTAAGGGCCTTTTGGTATAGGCCCGCTCGCTGCGGGCGGAAGAATGGCCCGGAGCGGCAATCACGACAACGTCGCGTCCAGCCGGCGGGACCCGGCCCGGGCGGCGTTTTGGTTTTCAAAAGGAGGGTATTCCCCTGGTTCAGATCGTAGTCCGCGACAACAATGTCGAG
>JBBTJH010000313.1:0-6404 GCA_038059555.1 Pseudomonadota bacterium
CATCGAGCGCAGCCCACTTGAAATGACCCGTATGGGCTTGGTATGGCCCCGCCTTCGCCAGATCAAGGGAAGCGTTGAGGCGCCGATGGCCGGACACTCGCAATTTGCGAACATCATGCACCGCAAAGGCAAGCAAGACGCCAAGCGGGCAAAAATGTTCTCGAAGCTCTCAAAGGAAATCACCGTCGCGGCAAAGCTCGGCACGCCCGACCCCGCGTTTAATCCGCGCTTGCGCCTCGCTATTCAAGCCGCCAAAGCGCAGTCGGTCCCTAAAGACAATATCGAGCGCGCGATCAAGAAAGCGACGGGCGGCGAAGGCCCCGGCTTTGAAGATATCCGCTATGAAGGTTTTGGACCGGGCGGCATCGGCATCATCGTCGAAGTTCTGACCGACAATCGCAACCGCGCGGCGGGAGAAGTTCGCGCGGCCTTTTCCAAGAACGGCGGCAATCTCGGCGAGACGGGATCGGTTGCGTTCATGTTCGACCGCGTCGGCGCTGTCGATTTTCCGGCCGGCGTCGCGGCTGAAGACGCGATGCTTGAGGCGGCGATTGACGCAGGCGCGAGCGATGTTGAGACAAGCGCAGAAACCCATCTGATTTATACGGCGGGCGATGAGCTTGCGAGCGTTGCAGCAGCGCTTGAAGCAAAATTCGGCGAGGCGGCTTCCGTGAAACTCGTGTGGAAGCCGCAAAACCTCATCGAGATTTCGGGAGAACCGGCGTCCTCGTTGATGAAGCTTTTGGATACGCTCGACGATTGCGACGACGTTCAGAACGTCTACGCGAATTATGATCTTTCTACGGACGAAATGAAACGGCTGGCGGGATAAGGTTCTTCGCGTTCAGCCCCTACCCCGCAGCTTGAATGCCGCCCGGCTCGCCGTCGAGGCATCTTGCGATGACCTTCGCGAGCTTATCCTGGCTGATCGGTTTCGACAGGAAATCGTCCATGCCGGCCTCGATGCTGTTATCCACGTCGGCCGCCATGACATGCGCGGTGAGGCACACGATCGGCGTGCGCGCACGGCCTTCCGCCGCTTCAATCGCCCGGATGGCGCGCGTTGCTTCGTAGCCGTCCATCTTCGGCATCGAAACGTCCATCATCACAATGTCAAAGCGCGATTTTGTAAACGCCGCGACCGCTTCAACGCCGTTCGCCGCGATTTCAACTTCATACTGGCGCGCCGGCAGCATGTGACGGATCACGAGCTGGTTGACTTCATTGTCTTCGGCGACGAGCACGCGAATTTTTTGCGAGTCTTCAGGCGCCGGCGCCTCTGGCGCGATTTGCTCTGCCGGCGCCGCGGCTTCCGGCGCGGCCGAGGCGCTCGCGAGGATCTGATGGATCGTCGTCAGCAGCAGTCCAGATCGCGCCGGCTTTACAAGATATCCCTCAACGCCGATTTCCTTGAAGCGTTTGGCGTCGCCTGGCTGATCGACGGAGGTGAGGATCAGCATCGGCGTCTTGGCGATCAGCGAATTCGACCGGATATCGCGCGCGAGCGTTGCGCCGTCGGTTTCCGGCATGAAATAATCGAGGATCGCGAGATCGTAAGGATCTCCCGCTTTCGCAGCGTCGATCAACGCGTTGATGCCGGCGTGCGCGCTGCTCACAGCCTCAACGCGGAAGCCCCAGGCGGAGAGCTGTTCAACGCCGATCCGGCGGTTCACCTCGACATCGTCAACGCAGAGGATCCGCCGGTTATGGCCTTTTGCGCCTTCGTCGGCGCGCGTTTGCGCCATGCCCGAAACGGGAAGCTCGAGATCGAACCAGAAAGTTGAGCCGTCGGCGACAGCGGAGGCGACGCCGAGGCGCCCGTTCATCGCTTCGACGAGACGCTTTGAAATCGAAAGGCCAAGGCCGGTGCCGCCGAACCGGCGCGTCGTCGATGAATCGGCCTGTGAGAAGGAATCGAAGATTCGGGCTAGCTTTTCGGGCGCAATGCCGATGCCGGTGTCCGAGATTTCAATCCTGAAATTTGCAACGCCGTCATTCGCGCCGCCGGTGACGCTGACCAGAACATAGCCTCTTTCGGTGAACTTCACCGCGTTGCCGATGAGGTTGGTGACGATCTGGCGAATTCGCCCGCCATCCCCGACAAGGCCCGACGGCAGCGACGGCTGGTAGCGGACGACGACTTCAACCTGCTTTTCATGGGCGCGCGGCGCGATGAGCGCGACAATGTCTTCAATCGCCGCCCGGAGATCGAACGGCTCTTCGTCGAGTTCGAGCCTTCCAGCTTCAATCTTGGAAAAGTCGAGGATGTCGTTGATGATCGTCAACAGCGCGCCGCCCGACTTGAAGATTGTTTCGGCGTAAAGCCGCTGGCGCGCATCAAGCTCGGTTTGCGACAGCAATTCCGCCATGCCGAGAACGCCGTTCATCGGCGTGCGGATCTCGTGGCTCATATTCGCGAGGAACATGGATTTCGCCTGCGAGGCGCGCTCGGCTTCGATGCGGGCGTTCTGGAGTTCATGAATGAGGGCTGCCCGCTCCGCATTCAACTTCGCCATTTCGGTCTGCGACAGATATCCAAAGATCAGCACATAGCCGACTGTCGCAACCAGAACCGGGATCGCCGCCAGCATCGGCCAGAACATCGGCCCGCCGAAGCTGAGGGCGAAGAGATACATAAAGGCCGCGCCATATGGCGACGTGACGATCAACGCGTTCCACGGCGTCGACCGCAATTGCGCGGTCGCGAGCATGTAACCGCCGATGATGTAGAAAAGAGCGAGCGCCTTTCCGGCCTCGTGTCCTGAATGCCAGGCGATGATCGGCGCCGCCGCCCAGAACGAACATGCGGCCATGCCGGCCAGCGCATAACTCCGGCTTGAAAAAGAAGCGCTCGGATTTTCGCGCATGCGCTTTTCGACGAGCGTGCGCGCGAGCCCTGCGGCCATGGTGAGCGCGTACCAGATGATGGCGACTTCAAGCCGGGCGACAGTCGCCAGCAGGAGGCCCCAGACCGAAATATGAATGTAGCGCGCGGCTTGCGTCGAGAGGACGGTTTTCAGCGCGACGGCGCTCGCGTCGTCAACGATCGCGGCCGGCGCTTCAATAGCCGGCGATGCAGGTTGAGTGTCCTGCTGTAACGCAATCACCGCTGGTCCCCGTCTTCCGCCCTGACGAGAAGCTAGTGCGATTTTATTAACCTTGGATTGACGGGCGCCATGCGTCTTGCGCCGAACCGAGCGGAGTTTTCGACCAAGCGGTATCCGTTCAGCTGAAAATGCGTTAGGATGGCTCATCTGGAGGGGCTCAATTTTAACGAACGGGTAAGATTTCGCGCTGGCGGCGCCTGCCGCCGCCGTGAGGCCATTTGTGTAACAATTTGAGTGTAATGCGTCCGATCATGAAGCCTTTCGCAGTTGTGTTGATGATGATCGTCGCGACGCCGGCCATGGCTGCCGACGTTGTCGATTTTGCGACCTACACGCCGAAAGTCAGCGCGGTCAAAATCTCCAAGGACGAAGCGCCGAAAATCGATGGCGATCTTTCCGATCCCGTGTGGGCGAAGGCGGCCGTCGTTGAAGACTTCTATCAGGTCGAACCCGTCGAAGGCGGAACGCCGACGCAAAAGACCAGAGCCTATCTCCTCTATGACGAGCGCACGCTCTATGTCGGGTTTTATCTTTACGACACCGAACCCGGCAAAATCCGGCACGCGATCCTCGAACGCGACGGGCTGTTGCGCGATGAAGACGCGGTCCGCGTCATGCTTGACCCGTTTGATACGAAGCGCGACGGCTATTTTTTCGCGACCAACGCCAATGGCGCGAAGGTTGACGCGCTGATTGAAAACAACTCTTCGATCAAAACCGAATGGAACGCGCTGTGGGATGTCGACGCGCGCATTGTCGACGACGGCTGGGTCGCCGAATTCGCCATTCCCTTTCAGTCGATTTCGATTGACGCGTCGCTTACCGAATGGGGCTTGCAGCTGCTGCGGACCATTCGCCGGACGAATGAGGAAATTCGCTGGTCGAACATCGACCGCACGCGCGACCGAATCGACATCACCAATCCCGGGCGGCTCTCCGGGATCGAAGGCATAACCTCCGGCATCGGCCTTGAGGCGCAGATGTTCGTCACCGGCGCGGGGAGCTATGACTGGGAGACGGGAGAGACGGATTTCGCTCTCGATCCGAGCGCCAACATCTTTTATAAAATCACGCCGAGCCTCACCGGCTCGTTGACCTTGAACACGAGTTTCGCCGACGCGCCGCTCGACGATCGTCAGGTGAACACCGGGCGTTTCGATCTTTTCTTTCCTGAAACGCGCGACTTTTTCCTTCAGGACGTGCAGTCCTTTGAATTCGGCGGCCGCGTCTATCAGCAAAACATCAACGGCCTGCCGTTCTTCTCGCGCAATATCGGCATTGTCGAAGGGCGGCCCGTCGATCTCATCGCCGGCGCCAAGGTGAGCGGCAAGCTCGGTCCCGCCAATCTTGGCGTGCTCGCGGTGAGGACCGGCGACGATTCCGTTTACGACGGCCAGTATCTCGGCGCTGCGCGCGCCTCGTTCGAGGTTTTGAATGAATCGAAGGCCGGGGTCATCTTCACGCATGGCGACCCGACGGGGGTGTTCGACAACACGCTCGCCGGCGTCGATTTTCAGTACAAGAATTCGACCGGACTTCCCGGGACGCTCTTTGCCGACTTTACATATCTGCGAACCATCGACGATGACGGCGTCAATTCGGTCGGCGATCACTACGCCGCCGCAGCGGCCGCTTATCGCGGCCTCAAATGGGAATGGAACGCCGAGTTCTACAATATCGGCGAGAATTACCGCCCGCGTCTCGGCTTTATAAACCGCACCGGCATTCGTCAGTATCACGCCAATCTCTTCCGTCTGTTCCGGCCCAAGAGCGGCCCGGTGCGCCTTTTCATGGCTGGCGCCTTCGGTCTCGCGGTCACCGACCTCGACGAGGGGCTCCTTGACAGCGAGCTTGGCGGTTTTGTGCGCGTCGAAACGCGGCTCGGCGGATCGGCCGAGCTTGAAGCGTTCAGGGGGTTCCTCGACATCCGCGACCCGTTCGATATCGCGGGCCGCCTGCCGGTGCCGGTCGGCGAATACGGTTTCACGCGCTTCAATCTGTCGGCGGAATCTTCCGGAGCCCGCGATCTGTCGCTGCGCGGAAAAGTTCGCTGGGGCGGCGTATATGGCGGCGACTTCCGCAATTTCGGCGCAGGCGTCACCTGGCGCCCGAGCGAGCATTTCAACATCTCGGCCGACTACGATCTCGTGCGGTTTAATCTGCCGACCGGCGCTCTCGACATTCATGTCGGCGTCCTCGGCTCGCCCATCGCCATCACGCCGAGAATGTTCATCCGCACTGACGTCCAGTACGACAATATCTCCGAAAACTTCTCGATGCTGAGCCGCTTCAGCTGGGAGCCGACGCCCGAGCGCGAGATCTTCATCTCGTTCGGCCACACGGCGCTGATCGAGGAAGACCGGTTCCCGGCGTCCTTCCGCGCGCAAGGAACGAGCCTCGCGCTTCGCCTCGGGCACACGTTTAGAATGTAGGCGGGTTTTGCGTTGAAATAACTGTCATCCCGGAAACCGGCGAAGCCGGTTATCCGGGACCTCGTGAAGTATTTGCACGTAAGTTGCGCGGGATCCCGGATAATCGCTTCACGATTTCCGGGATGACGCTCACTTGCGATCAGGCCGCGGGATGCGCACCCGGGTCCGGACACGGGACCTGTTTTGACCGGCGCCAGAGCAGCGCGATCAGAATAAGCGCGATGATCGGCGAGCCGACGATGAACAATGTCATCGCAACCGCGCCGCCGGCGGCGACCAATCCGATCAGCGCGCCGATCAATCCGACAACGATGCCGATTGCAGCTCCAATGAGGCCGAGGATGATGCCGGCCAATCCGCCGAATCCGGCCGCCACCGATTCTGCGACCGACAAATCCGTCTCCGAGAAATTGTACGCGGCGACCGACAACGCGGCGCCGAGAAAAAGAATGAGCATGATCGGCATGTAAAGCCATGCCATGCCGCCGCTGCTGCGGCCGCCTTGTGTCTCTAGATCCTGAATGGCCATAAGATCGCCCCTTTATTTTCGTTGGCTGTTTTTCGGAGTCATTAACGCGCTCCACTGATGCCCTTAACGTCGCGCGCGCCGGGGCGGCTTTCAAGTCGGCCCGTCGCAAATCCGGCCCCCTTTGTCGAGGAATCGCGCGCGGAGCCCCGCCGGTTCGACAGAGACCCGCAGGAGATGGTAGAATGAGGGCATGGCGACCATCACCCCTCTTTTGCGCACCGGCGAGATAAGCGTGCACCGCTTCACCCACCCGGCGGAGCATGAGGACCAGCCCTATGAGGAGATCGCCTCGGCTTTCATGGCGAGCTTTGTCGAGGACGGCGCGTTCAATCTTGA
>JBBTJH010000314.1:0-5276 GCA_038059555.1 Pseudomonadota bacterium
GATCCAGACGGGCGGTGAGGTGGATCCCCGCTTTCGCGGGGATGCACGGTGAGGGGGTGAGAGAGTGTGTGTGACGAAGAAAGGAGACCAGCGTGCGTAACATGACTGCTGCCGCCCAACTCGCGCCGAGCTCTTTCGCGCACATTTCCAGCATCCGCATTATCCGGACAAAACTGCTGCACCCCGCATGGAGCAAGGAAATAAAGAGAGGCCCGGCGCGGGGACAATCCGCAACGTCTGCACAAATTTTCGCGCGAGGCGCGACATCTGCGGCGGCAAAAGGCGCCCCAATTCGCGAGGCGAAAGGCGCCCCTTTGGGGCTGGGCCCCGCGCAACTCTTCGAAAAACCGGAGCGACGCCAGCCCGAAAAGCGGCCCCTTTCTGGCGAAGACCGCTCGTTTCAGCGACCGGGTTCCCTTGCCGCGAACGCCGCTATAGAAGCGCCCTGCTGTTTCAAAACCTCCGGCGAGACGATGAATTTCAAATCCGATACTTTGCGCATCCTGAGCGAGCGCGGCTTCATTCACCAGGGCACGAACCTTGAAGGGCTCGACGCGCGCCTCACCTCCGGCGTCGTCACCGGCTATATCGGCTTTGACGCGACGGCGAAGTCGCTGCACGCGGGAAGCCTCGTGCAGATCATGCTGCTCCACTGGCTGCAGGAAACAGGGCACCGCCCGATCGCGCTGATGGGCGGCGGCACGACCAAGGTCGGCGACCCGACCGGCAAGGACGCTTCGCGCGCGCTGCTCTCCGACGCCGACATCGCCGGCAATATCGACAGCATCAAGGGCGTTTTCGAGAAGTTTCTCAAATTCGGCAGCGGCCCCCGCGACGCGATTATGGTCAACAATGACGACTGGCTGTCGCGGCTCGGCTATGTCGAATTTTTGCGCGACTACGGGACGCAGTTCACGATCAACCGTATGCTGACCTTCGATTCGGTGAAGCTGCGCCTTGAGCGCGAAAGCCCGATGACGTTTCTTGAATTCAACTACATGCTGATGCAGGCCTATGACTTTCACGAGCTCTTCCGCCGTCACGGCTGCGCGCTGCAGATGGGCGGATCGGACCAGTGGGGCAATATCGTCAACGGCGTCGAGCTTTGCCGGAGAAAGGACAGCGCCGAGGTTTTCGGCCTGACGACGCCGCTCCTCACGACCGCGTCCGGCAAAAAGATGGGCAAGACCGAGAACGGCGCCGTCTGGCTCAACGCCGACATGCTGAGCGTTTATGATTACTGGCAATATTGGCGCAACACCGAAGACGCCGATGTCGGCGTCATGCTGGCGCGCTTCACGAAATTGCCGATGACGGAAGTCGCGCGCCTCGCCGCGCTCGGCGGCGCAGAGATCAACGAAGCGAAAAAGATCCTCGCGACCGAGGCGACGGCCTGGCTGCACGGGCGCGCGGCCGCGGACGCGGCGGCCGAAACGGCGCGGCGCACCTTTGAAGAGGGCGCGGCCGCGTCCGGCCTGCCGACGATTTCACTCTCACGCGCCGAATTCGGCGCCGGCGTTCCAGCGCTTGACGCATTTCTAAAGGCGGGGCTGATCGACTCGAAGGGCGAAGGGCGCCGGCACATCAAGGCGGGCGCGCTCAAAGTCAACGACGCGCCGCTTATCGATGAGCGCGCGCTGACGGCGGCGGATTTCAAAGACGGCGCGATCAAGCTTTCGGTGGGAAAGAAAAAACACGCGCTATTGAAGGCGGAGTGAAGCTGCGTCAGTCGGCTTTTGCTTCATCCGTAGACGGATCTTCTTCCGCCGCCGCACGGCCCTCGAACATCCGGCGGAAAACGCCGGGTGTGAACGCCGACAAAGGATTGACGGTGACGCGCGGCTCGCTCGCGGGCCCTGCGACATCATAAGAAAGCGCGAGAACGCCCTCGCCTTTGCGGCTCACAAAAAGATCGCCGATGACCGGCGTCTTCCCGAGCAGCGAATTGACGCCGTAAGCCGGCGCGACTGCGCCTTTCAGCGTCACCGCGCGCTCGCCGTCGAGGCCGAACGCGCCCTGCGCGGTGATGCCGACCGAGGGCCCTGTTGCGCGAGATTCAAAAACGCGAACAGCGCCGTCTTCGATTGCAAAACGCGCCATCGCTTTTTTAAGTTCGATGCCGTCGCCGTTCATCAGATCGGCAAGCCCTGTGAGCGATCCCGCCGCGAAAATTTTCGCGAGCAGCGGCGCCTTGACGACGCGAAGATCGTGCGCCGCTAGCCTTCCGGTTTTCGGCGCGCTCTCCGCGCCCGGCGTGAAGGCGAAGTCGAGCCAGCCGTTTCCGCCCTTCACCGAGGTGATCGCGAAAATGCCGGCTAGCATTTCGCCAACGTCATCGGAGCGCGCTTCAATTGTCTGTTCGCCGCTGACGCCCGTCGCGGGATTGAGCGCAACCGAAAGCTTTTTTCCTCCGGCGCCGGTCGCCGAAAATTCAAGCGCGTCGATCTTTCCTCCGCTGCGCCCAAAATCGAAGGCGGCGTCGCTAAAGGAAGCGTCGGCGCGAAGATCGACGCGGTCTATCCGCGCCTTCAGCGCAAAGGGCGTTGCGTCATCGCCGCCCGCGCCGTCGTCGATCAGGCGGCGGATCATTTCGCCGGCGTTCAGATATTCGCCCGACACTTCAGCGAGCAGCGCGCCGTTTTCATCGCGGCGTCCCGTCATCGCGAGATTAGCAGCGTTGGCCAGTTTGAATGTCGGAAGGGCGAATGTTTTTAGCGCGCCAGACGCGATAAAATCGGCCTCGCCGGCGATCGAAATTCCATCGCCTTCGATGGAGAAATCATCGACTTTTGTTCCTTCCGGCGAGAATGCAAAACGCGCGAGCCCTTTGGCCGGCGCGCCTTGCGGCTTCAACCAGCCAAGAGATTCGGCAATCAGGATCGTCTTGGTGAGATCGACCTCAAGATCGAGCGCGCGAAACGCGTCGACGCCGCCGACAGCTTTCGCCGAGAATGGAATATCGCCCTGAACCATCTGGCGCGTCGGTATGCCGAAGAGATCGGCGGTCGCGGAATTTGCAACGCCGTTGACGTTGATCAGCGTTTTATCGCCTTTGCCGAAAAAGCGTTGGCGCCATTCGATCGAGAGCGGCGCGTCGCCGAGGCGCGCCTCGCCCTTGATGAGCATGCCGTCGGTGTCGAGATCGAGCTGGCCCTTCCCGCCGGTAAGCGACGCGTCGCCGATAATATCGTCGACGACGAGAGCGTCGAAGGTCGCAACGCCCTTGTATCGATAAGATTCAGGGGGCGCGAGGCGCAGATTTGGCCGCTGAATTTCAACTTGCGCACTTACCGGTCCTGAGAATTGTTCGGGCGCGAATTTCGATTCTGAGAGAACTTTGAGCGGATCTTCGTTGAGGATCGCCAAGAGCTCGCCCGCATCCCCCGCAGCGCGAAAACGGAAAAAAGCGGGCGCGCCTTTTGGAGAAAGAACCGGAATATCGACCTGACCCTTGCTGATGGCGACCTTGCCGACCTGGGCTTTCTCCGCATCAAACCGAAAGCTGTTGCCGGTGAGAAGCCCTCTCCCGCTGACGCCGACAAGCGGTGTCATTTCCGGCGCATAAAAAACTTGCGCGTCGTCTGCGCGAAATTTCAGCGACAAGGCATCGTCCGGCAGGGCGCCATCGGCGGCGATTGCGCCCGATGGAAGGTCCATGGAAAGCGAAACATCGCTCAGCTTTCCCTTGGTCATGCGCGTCGCGACGAAATCGCGGGCGCTTAGAACCAATTTCTTCGGCCAGAATTTGAGCAGAGTTTGAGGATCGAGCGACCCGTTCAATCGCAAATCGGCTTTCACGGCGGGCGAGAGTTTTTCAGTCCTCGAATAGGCGACGCCGCCGTTCAACGAAACGCCGAAAAATTCCGCAGAGAGCTCTGAAATCGACAGCGAATTATTTGAAACATCATAGGCACCGTCGATCGCAGACCGATCGACCGTCCACGGCGCTTCGAAAAAAGCCGGTTGGTTGATGGTGATAGGCGCGTTTTCGAGAGTGAATTTGACAGCTCCTATTCCCTTCCCCTCGGTCGCGGGGATCAAGGAGATGGTTCCAGCGATTGAGCCGCTGGAGGCGTCGCCATCCCACTTTATCTCGTCCACTGAAAATTCGTTCTTCGCGGGATCGAAGGCGGCGGCGGCGGCGAAACTATTGACCGCCGTTGACCATCCGCCGAGCGTCAGCTCGCCGCTTCCGGCGTGCAAATCGATCCTCGACGAGCGCACCGCGCCGTCAACGCCGATATCCATGGTCGCCGTTCCCGAAACGGGCGAGGTGAAAAGCTCCGCATTTTCATTGAAAAAAACCGCGATCAGATCCCCGACCGGCGCATCGACGAGCGAGAGTTCAGAAGAAATCGCCTCGGACTTAAGGTCATAAATCGCTGTAAATGACAGCGACGCGGCGCGGTTTCCGATTTCAAAATTCGAATTGAGCGATCCCGTATATCCGGCGTCGGTGCGCTCGATGACGGCCTCGCCGCTGCGGCCAATCCAGGTTCTTCCCGAACTCTCATCGACGAAAGTGATGGTCGCGTCGGAGAGAGCTGCGCGTTCAAACGCTTGGCGAAAATAAGCTCCCCCGGTGAGGGTTTTGAAAACCGTCGCGCGCTCGCTGGAGGAATCGCCGAAATCGAGTTTCAATTTCTTGTCGGAGCGCCTGACGATCCGGAGCGCCGCCCCGTCCACCGTGATCCGGCGCGGTCCGATTTTGCCGCCAAGTAAATCGGCCGGATAAAAATCCGTCTCAACTTTTGGCAGCTCCGCACTCGCCCCCATGCGCTTACCGCCGAGCGACACATTGACGAAGTCGAGCCGATAGCCGCCCTTGTCGCCGACTTTGGAGAGTCTGATCTTGTCAATCCGGCGGACCACGTTGTCAAAGCCGGCAGAATTCGCCGCAAGACGAAACGCCGGCGCCGACCAGTCGAGATCGACGGGCGCCGCCTGCACGCGCCAGAACAAAAATGCGGTCGCGGCCAAAAGAGCGGCGACAACGACGCCGACCGCTTCAGCGGCAATCACCCCGACACGCGCCAAACGCAATTTCATGCGGATGCCCGGTTCGCCCTTCCTCGTCCGCGGACTTCGTTCCACCCCTTCGCCATGGGTAGTGACAATATAACGGGCAAGCAAGCAAAGACTTGGGGACGGCATTGCCGAACCATCGGCCATGCGGCTAGCTCACGCCCAAACCGGAGTTGATAGATGGCGACGAAGAAGAAAGAGCTAATCGAGGGCGCCAAAGCGCCGGACTTCGACTTGCCGGCGGACCCGGA
>JBBTJH010000315.1:0-3452 GCA_038059555.1 Pseudomonadota bacterium
GATAAAGCGCGAGATCGCCGGCCGTATTGCCGAGACCTGCGTAGAGCAGCGTCGCCTTTTTCCCGCCGAGATCGATGACGACGGACTCGTCGATGGCGCGCGTCGGCGGCGTCACTTTCATCCGCGCGAGTTGCGTCCTGTATTCAGGATAATCGGCGACCATCTGCGAGAAAAAGGCTTTTTCCGCGTCCGAAAGATTAGAGCCGTCGAACCATTTCCCGCTGTTGACCGCGCTTGAAACCGCCTCATACGTCGCGCCGAGCTCAGCTTCGCCCTCTTCAACGCGGCGTTCCGGCCCGTCCGCCATCGCGGCGCAGGTGAAGCGATGCGCGATAATTTCAGCGTTCGGAAAAGCGTCGAGTATGGGCGCCGCGCCCCGGTGGTGATCGCCATGCCAATGGCTGATCACGAGATGCGTCACCGGCTTTTTCGTCTCGGCGCGGATTTTGGCGAGGACTTGCTCGCCCTGCGCGGCGTAACCGCCGCCGTCGAACACGAGAACGCCCTTCTTGCCGATGACGATCGTCGTATTGGCGACAACCGGATAGCGGAGCGCGTCTTCACGCTGACCGACGAAAACGCCCTTCGCGACCTCGCGCCAGGTCAGCTCGAAGAGACCCTCGTTTGCAAAAGCCTGCGTGGAAGCGGCGAGGAGCGAAAAGGCCGCGATGAAAAAACGGCGCATGCGGAGCGTCTCCGGACTGATCGCCCATTAGACACCCGCCCGTCCGGCGGCAACAACAGATTGCGACGACGCGAACAGATAAATCGGCGAGCCGTCGCCGGCTCGCCGTTATTCCGTCCCTCGCTAACGCAAGCGGGTCTTAGTTTTGCGGTGCGGCTTCGGCGGCCGGCTCTTCAGCGGCAGGCTCTTCCGCGACCGGCTCTTCGACAACGACTTCCTCGACAACCGGCTCTTCGACGACGACCGCGTCGGTTGCGGCGTCATCGGCTTTGCCCGGCATGAAGCTCATCGCTTTGTCCTTGGCGCCAAGCAGCATGTCCTTGCCGCCCGGCATGTAGAACCACGCGCCCGCAAGCGCTGCGACGATGACGATCAGAAAAACAAGAAGACGACCCATGATGTTACCCGCTCCGATAATGCCCGCCCCACGGCGGTTCTAAGGCTCTCGCGGGTTTTTCCCCAGCCCCCGCGCCCCGGGGGGCACCCTAGCAAACCTTAACGGGCGACGGGAAGGGGCGGGGAGGGTCCGTTGACGCCGCACCCGGCAAAACGCGCTCCGCCTGTGGCCTTGGGGTCATAATCATTTCGCATGTGCAGCGAAATTCGCCTTTTTATCGGTCGCGCTAGGGGGACTGAGAGGGTTGGGGAGCGGTCGGAGACGGCCCGCACCGTCAGCTCGGAAATCCCGGAGCGGCGGGCAAGTGGGCGCGGCTCGCAAGGTGAAGGCGCGGGGCGCGGACCTCTGATGAAGCCGGGCCGCCGTAGGGCGGATGAAATCCGCCGCTTTCGCGGCCTATGCCGATTGGCGGATTTCATCCGCCCTACGATCGGATTCCTCCGCGATTGAATCTCGCCTTTTCCTCCGCGTCGTGCGCGGATTATTCCATCAGTTCGAATGTAATCGTGGTCTGAATACCTCGACGCCAAACCGGCTTTCCATCGCTGTCAGTCGCGGGAAGATATCGCCATCGTTCAACGGAAAGCACCGCTTGTGCATTCAAGCACGCATTAGTCGTATCAACGACACGTACATTGGCGGTTGACCCGTCGGGCGCAATGTCAAATTCAATAGAGACAATTTCTTTCGGCGCCGCTGTGTCTAAACATTCGACAGGGAATTGAGGCGGAAACCTTGAGATCGGCTTCGTATCCCGATTGCTTGAGGGGTTGACTGTGTTGCCGGGAAAACTTGGCCGGTCTTCGTCAGCGATTTCGACCGATGGCGGTTCATCTGCCGCTTTGTCTGCGCGAGTAGTGTCGTTTTCCGCGACGGGCAGGACAGGTTTAGGTAGTGACGCCGTCGTCGCACCCCCCGCCGTCGCGATGAGTGCGAACGGCAGGGCGACAAGAAAGCGGAGCGAGCTTGCGCGCAACGCTCAACCGTCCGTCAGCTGAAAATTGAACGTCTGCCGAAGGCCGCGCTGAGCGACGGCGCGCCCGTCGGAGTCAGTTTTCGGCGAAAATTTCCACTTGGAAATTGTCTGGATCGCCGCGCGGTCGAGACAGGAATTCTCGGATGCGACGACGCGCGGATTGACGACTGCGCCGTCGGCGGTCACGTCGAACTCCACCATGACGATGCCCTGTGCGCCTTTGGCGCGGCAGTTTTCGGGATAGATCGGCGCGAACGTCACCGACGGAGGCGTTCCGACCGGAAGTACAATTTTTCCTTTACCGTCGCTGGTCGGTCCCGTAATCGGATCGGTTGGGACACCAGGGCCGGGGCCGATTGGTTTTGGAAACTTGATCTTTGGCGTTTCGGGCGCCGGTTCCGGTTTTGGCTTCGGCCCAATAGGAAGAATTTCGGGTAAGGGCGCTTCGAATGTGACCTTGCCGACCGGCGGCGGCGGATCAACGATTTGCGCGTCCTGCATCCGCACCATCCAGCCCATCGCGAGAAACAAGAGCGCCGTGATTATCGCAGCGCCGGGCAGGCCGAAAATCATTCTGAAAAGCATCGCGCGTCTCCCTTGTTCAGCCGCAGCGACATCGCCTCGCGGCTCGGCTCGGGACTGAAGGGAAGCTACGCGATAGGATTACTCAAAGTCCCGGCGCCTTTTGTACTGCGACCATAGCAATGCCCGGCGGCGCGGACAATGAAAATACTTGCCAGTGTATTGTGGCGGTGCAGCAAAAGGCGGCGCTTCAGGGCAGCCTTGCCTATTATGTCACTCCGGGGCTCCGCGAAGCGGAGAACCCGGAGTCCAGCTCATGCGATTTCAAGCGCTAAAGTGCGGATAGCGGGTTCGCGGCTATGCCGCGCCCCGGAATGACGGTATTTATCAGTACCGGTAATGATCCGACTTGAACGGGCCTTTGACGTCTACGCCGATATAGTCGGCCTGTTCTTTGGAAAGCTTCGACAACATCGCGCCGACTTTGGAGAGGTGAAGCGCCGCGACTTTTTCGTCGAGGTGTTTGGGCAGAACGTAGACTTCGTTCTTGTACTGATCGCCTTTGGTCCACAGCTCGATCTGGGCGAGGGTCTGGTTGGTGAACGACGCGGACATCACGAAAGAAGGGTGCCCCGTCGCATTGCCGAGATTCAAGAGGCGGCCCTGCGACAACAGGATCATCCGCTTGCCGTCCGGGAACTGGATGAGGTCGACCTGATCCTTGATGTTTTTCCATTTGAAGTTTTTAAGGCCTTCGACCTGAATCTCGTTGTCGAAGTGGCCGATATTGCCGACGATCGCCATGTCTTTCAGCTTCCTCATGTGATCGACGGTTAGAACGTCCTTGTTGCCGGTCGCAGTGATGACGATGT